>NZ_JBHJUK010000137.1:0-23879 GCF_042266225.1 Kitasatospora sp. NPDC056181 | reverse complement strand
CCCGGCAGTGCTGATGCACTGCCGGGCGCTTTACGTCTGAGCGATTCGGGCGGGCGGGCCTCAGGCGGCGGCCGGGAGTTCGTCGAGGCCTTCCGCGACCAGCTTGGCGAGGCGGTCCAGGGCCTCGTCGGCGCCCTCGGCGTCGGAGGCGAGGACGACCTCCTCGCCGCCCTGGGCGCCGAGGCCGAGCAGGCCGAGCATCGAGGCGGCGTTGACCGGCCGGCCGCCGGGCTTGGCGATGGTGATCGGCACGCCGGTGGCCGTGACGGCCCTGACGAAGACGGAGGCGGGACGGGCGTGCAGGCCCTCGGCCCAACCGATGGTGACGCGGCGCTCAGCCATGAGACGTGCCTTTCCGGTGAAGCTGGTCACGGCCGTGCTCGGGGTGGCGGCCATGTTGTCTAGACCAGTGTTGCACGCAGGCGGCCCCTCCGAGACGCCGCGTTCAGGAGTTGTGATTGTTTCTTTCGGGGGCATAAGCCCCGGCCAGCGGCCCTGTCGAGCCTTGCCCACCCTGCCCCGGCCGCACGCCCGGCGCCATTCGGCCCGCTGCCGGATAACCTGACGAATGTGGACGACTCCGCGGCACCGCACCCCGAGCTGGACCCGCAGCACGGCACGACGCACGACCCCGGGCAGGGCACGGCGCACAGCACGGCGTACCGCGCGAAACAGGGGGCGAAGCCCGCCTCGGCGCAGCACCCCGAGCAGGAGGGGCCGGACTACCCGCAGCACTGGGAGGCCGACATCCTGCTGCGTGACGGCGGCACGGCCCGGATCCGGCCGATCACGCCCGCGGACGCCGGTCGGCTGGTCGAGTTCTACGAGCAGGTGTCCGACCAGTCCAAGTACTTCCGCTTCTTCGCGCCCTACCCGCGGCTCTCCGACAAGGACGTCCGCCGCTTCACCCACCATGACTTCGTCAACCGGGTCGGTCTGGCCGTGGTGATCCGGGACCGCTTCATCGCGACCGTCCGCTACGACCGGATCGACGCCGACGGCCGCCCGTCGGACACCGGCACGGATGCCGAGGTGGCGTTCCTGGTGCAGGACGCCCACCAGGGCCGCGGGGTGGCCTCCGCGCTGCTGGAGCACATCGCGGCGGTCGCGCAGGAGCGCGGCATCCGCCGCTTCCAGGCCGAGGTGCTGCCGGAGAACCGCAAGATGGTGAAGGTCTTCACCGACGCGGGGTACACCCAGCACCGCAGCTTCGCCGACGGGGTCGTCCACCTGGAGTTCGACCTGGAGCCGACCGCCGCCTCGCTCGCGGTGATGCGGGCGCGCGAGCACCGCGCCGAGGCGAGGTCCGTGCAGCGGCTGCTGACCCCGCGCTCGGTCGCGGTGCTCGGCGTCTCGCGCAACCCGCAGACGGTCGGCCGGGCGATCCTGCGGGACCTGCTCGGCGGTTTCGAGGCCGGGGACGACGACCGCCGCGTCTACGCGGTGAACCGCAACGCCCCGCCCGGTACCGAGCTGGACGGCGTCCCGGTGCACCGTTCGGTCCTGGAGATCCCGGGGCCGGTGGACCTCGCGGTGGTCGCCGTCCCGGCCTCCGCCGTCCCCGCCGCGGTCGCCGAGTGCGGCGCGCACGGTGTGCAGGGCCTGGTGGTGGTCACCGCCGGGTACGCGGAGACCGGGCCGGAGGGCCGGGACCGCCAGCGCGCCCTGGTCAGCCAGGCGCGGGCGGCCGGCATGCGGGTGATCGGCCCGAACGCCTTCGGTCTGATCAACACCGACGCCGGGCGGCCGTTGAACGCCTCCCTCGCGCCCGTCCTGCCGCAGCGCGGCGGCTTCGGCATCTTCTGCCAGTCCGGCGCGATCGGCGTGGCCCTGCTGGAGGCGGCCCACCGCCGGGGACTCGGCGTCTCGTCCTTCGCCTCGGTCGGCAACCGCTCGGACGTCTCCGGCAACGACTTCCTCCAGTACTGGGCGGAGGATCCGGCGACCGAGGTGGTGCTGCTCTACCTGGAGTCCTTCGGCAACCCCCGCAAGTTCACCCGGATCGCCCGCCGGCTGGCGGCGGCCAAGCCGATCGTGGTGGTGAAGGGCGCCCGGCACACCGGCAGCCTGCCGCCGGGCCACGCCGTCCCGGCCACCGCGACCGGGCTGCGCGACGCCACCGTGGACGCGCTGTTCCAGCAGGCCGGCGTGACCCGGGTGGAGACCATCACGGAGCTGTACGACACGGGGGAGCTGCTCGCCCTGCAGCCGCTGCCGTCCGGGGACCGGGTGGCGGTGGTCGGCAACTCGGACTCGCTCGGCCTGCTCACCCACGACGCGTGCCTGAGCGCCGGGCTGCGCCCCCGCACCCCGGTGGACCTGACCACGGCGGCCACCGGTGAGAACTTCCGGATCGCGCTGGACGTGGCGCTGGACGATCCGGGGGTGGACGCGGTGATCGCCGTCGCGATCCCGCCGATCGGCACCTCGGCCCACGCGTTCATGGGCGGCCGGCTGACCGGACCGGACGATCCGGAGATGGGCTCCGACGACCCGGAGATCGCCGATGCGCTGCTCGAAGCGGGGGAGCGGGCCAGGGAGTTGGGCAAGCCGCTGGTGCTGGCCCACCTGGCGCTGACCGATCTGCCGAGCAGGCTGCGCCCGGGTGGCATCCCCGCCTATCCGGCGCCCGAGCGGGCCGTCCGCGCCCTCGCACACGCCGTCCACTACGCGCAGTGGCGCCGTGGGATGGCCGAGGCGGAGGAGACCGCCCGCGTTCCCGAGCTGGACCGGATCGACGAGGCGGGCGCCCGGGCCCTGGTCGAGGCGGCGCTCTCCACCCGGGCCGCGGCCCGCCCGTCGCCCACCACCACCCTTGATCGTGGCGCTACGCGCCGAAGCTTCTTCGCCCGCACCCAGCCGGGGGGAGCGCGGATCACCCTGCCGGACGCGGACGCCGCCGCGCTGCTCGCCCGCTACGGCATCGACGTGTCGCCGACCCTGCCGGCCCCCGACGAGGAGACCGCCGTCCGGGCCGCCGCCTCGCTCGGCTACCCGGTCGCGCTGAAGGCCACCGCCCCCCATCTGCGCCACCGCCCCGATCTCGGCAGCGTCCGGCTGGACCTCACCGGGGAGCCGGGGCTGCGCCGCGCCCACCGCGAGCTGGACGCGCTGCTCGGCGGGGCCGCCCAGGCCGAGCTGGTGGTCCAGCGGCTGGCCCCGCGCGGTGTGGACACCGTGATCGGCGCCACGGTCGACCCGGCGGTCGGTGCGATCCTCTCCTTCGGCCTGGCGGGCGCCCCGGCCGAGCTGCTCGGTGACGTGGCCCACCGGCTGGTCCCGGCCACCGACCAGGACGTCGCGGGGCTGATCCGGGAGGTCCGGGCGTCGCCGCTGCTGTTCGGCTGGCGCGGCGCGGAGGCGGTGGACACCGACGCGCTGGAGGAGGTGCTGCTGCGGGTGTCGCGCCTGGTGGACGACCTCCCGGAGGTCGCCTCGGTGGATCTCGAACCCGTGGTCGTGGCCCCGCACGGGCTGGCGATCCTGGGGGCGCGAGTGCGGATCGCACCCCTGCCCGTCCGCAGCGATCTGGGCCCGCGCGCCATGAGCACGCTGTAACCTTCCTTGGTTGCGCCCTGCCCGTGGGCGCTGTTGTCCGGAAGCTCGGCGCCGCGCCGCCCGCTTCGTCGGCGGACCATGCCAGGATGGAGTTATGGCGAAGACCGGTACCACCACCACTCAGGACCTGCGCTCGGCGATCGAGCGCAGCGGCTACTACCCGGCCCTGGTGTCCGAGGCGGTCGAGTCCGCGGTGGGCCCGGAGCCGATCAGCTCCTACCTGGTGCACCAGGAGACCACCTTCGACGCCAACGAGGTCCGCCGGCACGTGACCGTGCTGGTGCTGACCCCGACCCGGTTCGTGGTGAGCCACACCGACGAGCAGTCCGGCGACGGCGCCGGCCCGGCCGTGCCGTACGCGACGACGTCGACCGAGAGCGTCCGGCTGGACCGGATCGGTTCGGTCGTGGTGAGCCGGATGGTCGCCAACCCGGAGACGTACACCCCGGGAACGCTGCCGCGCGAGGTCGTGCTGACGATCGGCTGGGGTGCGGTGCAGCGCCTGGACCTGGAGCCGGCCGGCTGCTCGGACCCGAACTGTGAGGCGGACCACGGCTACACCGGTTCGGCCACCGCTGACGACCTGTCACTGCGGGTCAGCGAGGCCGGCGACGGTCCGGAGACGGTGGCCCAGGCGCTGCTGTTCGCCCGGGCGCTGTCCGACGCGACGATCAGCAACGGCCCGCGGGTCTGAGCCCGGGGCCGGACCGGCCCCAGGACAGCCCCCGGCCGGACGGCCACCGGCCGCACAGCCCCACCGGCCCGACCCCGACCGGATCCCGGCCGGACCGCCCCGCAGCGGTCCGAGCGGCCCGGCCCGGACCGACCAGCCACGACCGACCAGCCCCGGACGGACCGGCCACGGACCGACCAGCCCCACGGACCGACCCGCACCGACGCCCGCCCGGACGCCGCACCCGCGGCCTGCCCGTGGCGCACCGGACAGCCAGGAAGCCAGCCCCTCAGCCATGTCCTTCGCACCCGACGGCCACGACGCCTTCGAGATCCTCGACCCCGCCACCGCCCCGGCGCCCCCGTACGGCAGCGGCTCGCTCTGCGACCTGCTGCCCTCGGTGGCGGCCGGCCTCGGTGTGCCCGGGTTCACCGCGACGCTGCCGATCGCGCCCGCCGACCGGGTGGTGGTGTTCCTGGTCGACGGTCTCGGCTGGGAGCTGCTGCTCCGCCACCCCGAGTACGCGCCCTTCCTCTCCTCGCTGGCCGGCAGCTCGCTCGGCGGCACCGGCCGCCCGCTGACCGCCGGCTTCCCGTCCACCACGGCCACCTCGCTGGCGTCGGTGGGCACCGGGACCCCGCCGGGCCTGCACGGCCTGGCCGGCTACACGGTGGCGGTGCCGGGGGCCGGCTACCTGATGAACCAGCTGCGCTGGCAGCCGCACACCGATCCGGGGCGCTGGCAGCCGTACCCGACGGTGTTCGAGCGGACCGAGGCCGCGGGGGTGGCGACCGCGCAGGTCTCCTCGCCGCTGTTCGCCCAGACCCCGCTGACCCGGGTGGCACTCTCCGGCGGCACCTTCCTCGGCCGCACCACCGGCGAGGAGCGGATGGACCAGACCGCCGCCTGGTTGGCCGAGCACGACCGCGCCCTCGTCTACACCTACGTCAGCGAGCTGGACGGCGCCGGCCACCGGTTCGGGGTCGACTCCGACGAGTGGCGGATGACGCTGGACGCGGTGGACCGCCTGGCCCGGAGGCTGGCCCGGCAGCTGCCGCCGCGCTCGGCGATGTACGTCACCGCCGACCACGGCATGATCGACATCGCCCCCGAGGACCGGATCGACTTCGACGAGGACTGGGAGCTCGGCGCCGGCGTCGCGCTGCTCGGCGGCGAGGGCCGGGCCCGGCACGTGTACGCCGTGCCGGGGGCCGCCGCCGACGTCCACACGGTCTGGAGCGAGGTGCTCGGCGACCGGATGTGGGTGGCCACCCGGGACGAGGCGATCGCCGCGGGCTGGTTCGGGCCCTCGGTGGACGACCGGGTCTACCACCGGATCGGCGACGTGGTCGCCGCGGCCCGCGACGACGTCGCCGTGATCGCCTCCCGCAACGAGCCCGGCGAGTCCGCGATGATCGGCCTGCACGGCTCGATGACCCCGGTCGAGCAGTTCGTCCCCCTGCTCGAAGTCCGCGCGTGAACCCCCGGCTCCGCGTGAACTCCTCCTCCCTGAAAGGCCTCTGCTCCACCCATGGCTGAACTGGTGTTCTTCTCGGGCACGATGGACTGCGGGAAGTCGACGCTCGCGCTCCAGATGGACCACAACCACGCCGCCCGCGGCCGGCAGGGGATCATCCTCACCCGCAACGACCGGGCCGGCGCGGCCACCATCTCCAGCCGGCTGGGCCTGCAGGCGGAGGCGGTCGAGGTGACCGACGACTTCGACTTCCACGCCCACGTCGTGCACCGGCTCTCGGCCGGCGGCCGGGTGGACTACCTGATCTGCGACGAGGCCCAGTTCTTCGCCGCCGAGCAGGTCGACCAGCTGGCCCGGGTCGTCGACGAACTCGGCATCGACGTCTTCACCTTCGGCATCACCACCGACTTCCGGACCAGGCTCTTCCCCGGTTCGCAGCGGCTGATCGAACTGGCCGACCGGGTCGAGGTGCTCCAGGTCGAGGCGCTCTGCTGGTGCGGGGCGCGCGCCACCCACAACGCCCGGACGGTGGGCGGCGTCATGGTGGTCGAGGGTGCGCAGGTCGTGATCGGCGACATCACGGTGCGCGAGGACGAGGTCGGCTACGAGGTGCTCTGCCGCCGCCACCACCGCCGCCGGCTGACCGCCGCGACCGCCCGCGCCTCGGTGCTCTCCCCGGACGTCCTGCCCTTCGAGGAGCAGCAGGCCTGACGACGCCCGCCCGGGAACCCGCCCCCGGCGGCGATGCCACGGGCGCCCGACCCCCCGGTGACGACGCCCTAAGCGCCCGTCTCCAGTACGGAGAAGTGCCCGCCCTGCGGGTCGGCCAGCCGGGCCACCCGGCCGCGTCCGGTCGCGTGCGGTTCGACCAGCACCCGGCCGCCCAGCTCGACCGCCCGACGGGACGTCAGCACGGCGTCCCGGACGGCGAAGTGGACCCGCCAGCGCGGCGGGTGCCCGCGCAGTGCCGCGCCGGAGCGGATGCCCGCCACCGGCAGGTCGTCCACCACCAGCGCGGACCCGTCCTCGGCCGGCGCCACCGGCCGCCCCAGCACCGCGCCGTAGAAGGACGCCGCGCCCTCCTCGTCGGGGGTGAGCAGTTCCGCCCAGGCGGGGCCTCCCGGCTCGGGGCCCGCCTCCCGGCCCGGGTGCTCCTCGCCCTGCCAGAGGCCGAAGACGGCGCCGGACACGTCGGCCGCGATCGCCAGCCGCCCGGCCCGCTCGGCCTGCAGCGGGCCGACCGCCACCGTGCCGCCGCACTCGCGCACCAGCTGGGTCGTCGCGTCGGCACTGTCCACCGCGAAGTAGGTGGTCCACTGCACAGGGAAGCCCGCCGCCGCGGAGACGCCGAGGCCGGCGACCGGCTCGCCGCCCGACTCGGCCCGCACGTAGGCGCCGAGCTGGGTGGGGCCCGGCGTGTACGACCAGCCGAGCAGCCCGCCGTAGAAGGCGCGGGCGCCGGCCAGGTCGTCGGTCATCAGGCTGACCCAGCACGGTGTGCCCTGGGCCAGCCGGAGTTTCACCGCGGGCATGCGGGCCTCCTCACGGGGCGGACGGCGCACGAGCTGCGCACGTGAGGGTGATGGTTCCACCCTGGCGCGCGCCGAACCCCCGGGCCGCGCGGAAATTCCGGCAAAGACCGCACAAAGAGCGTCGAGTTGGCGGCCCTGCGCGAGAATGACCGCCATGACGACCTATCACGACGGCTCCCCGCTGGTCTCGGTGGCCGACCTCCAGGAGGCGCTCGCCTCGGATTTCCCGCCCGTCCTGCTCGACGTGCGCTGGCAGCTCGGCGGCCCGCCCGGGGTCGAGGACTACACGGCCGGCCACCTGCCCGGCGCCCACTTCGTCGCCCTGGACGCCGACCTCGCCGCACCGGCCGGACCGCCCGGCCGCGGCGGCCGCCACCCGCTGCCCGGCGTCGAGGAGTTGGGCGCCGCGCTGCGCCGTTTCGGAGTCCGTGCCGACCGCCCGGTGGTGGTGTACGACGGCGCCACCTCGCTGGCCGCGGCCCGGGCCTGGTGGCTGCTGCGCTGGGCGGGCCACCCGGACGTACGGGTGCTGGACGGCGGGTTCGCGGCCTGGCAGGCCGCCGGGCTGCCGGTGACGGCCGAACTGCCGGAGACGGAGGAGGGCGACTTCAAGCCCGTGCCGGGCCACCTGCCGACGGTGGACGGGGACGGCGCGGCGGCCTGGGCCCGGACCGGCCTGCTGCTGGACGCCCGGGCCGGGGAGCGCTACCGCGGCGAGACCGAGCCGATCGACCCGCGGGCCGGTCACATCCCGGGGGCGGTCTCGGCGCCGACCACCGAGAACGTGGGCCCGGACGGGCGGTTCCGGCCGGCCGCGGAACTCGCCGAGCGGTTCCGTGCGCTGGGCGCGGGCGAGCGGGAGACCGCCGTGTACTGCGGTTCGGGTGTGACGGCGGCGCACCAGATCCTCGCGCTGGAGGTGGCGGGCCTGCCGGCCACGCTGTACCCGGGGTCGTGGAGCGAGTGGTCGAGCGACGGGACCCGCCCGGTGGCGGTCACCGACCAGCCGGGCTGAGCGGGGGCACGCGGCCGGAGGCACGACGGCGGTGGCGCCGCACCGGGGGCACGCCCCTGACGGCACACGGCGGGTGACGCGCGGCCGGTAACACGACGAAGGGGCGGGAGGCCGCGAACGGCCTCCCGCCCCTTCGTCAGCCGAAGGTCGTCACCCGAAGGCGACCGGAACCGGCGGCTACTCCTGCTTCTTGCGCCGGCTGCCGAAGACGATCTCGTCCCAGCTCGGCACGGTGGCCCGGCGCCCGGGCCGGACGCCGTCCGCCTCGGCCTGCCGGTCGGTCGTCCCGACCAGTCGCTCGCGGTGCGGGGCGACGGCCCGCGGCATCAGGATGTCCGCGTACGCCGAGCCCGCGCCGACCGCGGGGGCGGCGGCCGCCGGCTCCTCGGTCTCCTCGGCGACCTCGACCGGCACCGGCTCGATCGGCGGCGGCGCGCCCACGGCGAGGTCGCCGCGGAAGGCGGGGACGACGTCGAGCAGGCTGGTCAGCGAGTCGCGCGCGTCCGCGGTGGCCTCGCGACCCTCGCGGACCTCGCGGGCCGACATGATGCGGTCGGCCGAGGGCCGGTCGATCATCGGCCGCGGCGGCCGGTCCTGGGGGAGCCGGGCGATCCGCGGGATGAACGGGAAGACCGACTCCTCCTCGCGCTCGACGTTCTCGCCGATCAGCGCGCGGGCCTCGTCGTCGTTGGGCTGGACCAGGCGCCGGGGCGGGTCGTACGTCCACGACGCACTGCGGCCCTCGCCCTCCGCCCGGTAGGAGAGGATGACCTCCCACGTGCCGTCGTCGCGCCGCCAGGAGTCCCAGCGCTCGGTCTCCTTCTCGGCGCCGCGCAGCGCGAGCCGCTCGGCGACGGCCTCGCCCAGCTGCGGTCCGGTGGACTCGCCGTGCCGGCGGATGGCGGTCTTGCGCGCCCGCTCGGCCATGAAGGCGCGCTCGGCGAGCACCGGCCCCTCGAAGCGGCGGACCCGGTCGACGGAGATGCCGGCGGCCTGCGCGACCTCCTCGGCGGAGGCACCGGCTCGTATCCGCGCCTGGATGTCGCGGGGGCGGAGGTGGCTCTCCACCTCGATCTCGATCTGGCCGAGGCGCGGACGGTCACCCCGGATGGCGGCACGCAGCCGCTCGTCGATGGGGAGGGTGTACTCCGTGCTGTCGGCAGCCTTGAGCACCAGCCGTGTGCCGTCGTTGCTGACGGCCACAACCCGCAGTTCGGGCACGGTTACCTCCCGGGTGGTGCCTGCCGACGTCACCTGCGTCGCTGCTCCCGTACTGAGTGTGGCCTGCCCGCTCGCGACTGGCCACAACCTTGCTGAGTTCCCCGGCGTGTCGGGCTCACGCCCGGGCTCGCCGCTGTGGCACGGTTGCCTTTTTGCCACGTCACCTGTTGACGTCGCGCCTGGGTGTCCCGGCCGTCCTCGCACGCGGAGTGTTCGCGACGATCCGGGACCGGCGTCGCCGTGCGTGCCTGCGCCGTGGCTCCTTGTCAATCTGCCGGCTGATGGCCAGTCGACAAGTCGACCCAGGGCTCAGGCTTTACGAACAGTACTCCATTCGTGGCATCCAAAGGGGCGGCTCGCCGCTCAAGTCTCCCGCGATTCACGGGAATCTCAAGAGCGCGCACCCCCAATGGCCGACGATCAGCCGGTGCACGGTGATCATCTTCACATATATCTCCCGCGCGGAACCGCATTTTCGTCCCTTGTGTCCTTCTTTGGGCAAGATGGAGTGACTTGTTCGAAGGACAGTCGTACGGACCGAGGGATGTTGATGCCGGAGCAGAAGTCCGCCGAGAAGGCCGCCGGGGAGGGCGACGATGAAGGTCGCAGGCGAATTGATCTGAGTGTCGCTCAGGTCGCGGCCAGTGCGCTCGCCGCCGTGGTGGGGGCGGTGCTCGCCTCCGAACTCGGCGTCTACGGCACGATTCTGGGCGCGGCGGTGGTGAGCGTCGGGGCGACCACCGGCGGCGCGGTGTTCCAGCACGTCTTCCGGCGCACCGGCGAACAGCTGCGCGACGCGGTGGACCGGACCGGCCCCGGGGCGGCGGTGAACGGGCTGCGCGAGGCGCCGTCCGCAGCCCCGGCCCCGGCCGTGCCGGCGGTCTCCTCGGAGTGGAACCGGCCGCAGGTCGTCCGGGCGCGTCGGCGGTGGACGTGGAGGACGTACGCGGCGGTGTCCGGACTGGTGTTCCTCCTGGCGATGACTCCGGTGGTCGCCTTCGAACTGGCCACCGGGCAGCCGGTGTCGGCCACGGTGAAGGGGGAGTCGGGCAGCGGCACCTCGCTGGGCGGCACGGTTGGCCCGAAGCAGTCGGACCGGTCGGACCCGGCGGACCGGCCGGCCGGCGACACCGCGGGCGTCCCGTCGGGCGTCCCGTCAGGCGTCCCGTCTCAGAGCGGTGCGAGCCCTTCGGCGGCGGGGAAGGACGGCGGCGCCTCGGCGCCGGTCACCCCGGGCCGGAGTCCGGGTGCCGCGGCCAGCGGTGAGGCCTCCCCGTCGGCCGGCCCGGGCGCCACGCCGTCCGCCGGTCCGTCCGGGGGTTCGTCCGCGGGTCCGTCCGCCGGGGAGTCCGGCGCGGCGGCCCCGACCGGCGGCGCCGCCAGGCCGTCCGGCGGGACCACCCCGCAGCCGCCCGCCCCGGGTGGCGCGCCCGCTGCGGTCTCCCCGCCGGCCGCCGCTGCGGGCCAGTCGGCGAAGGCGGAGTGACGAGGGTGTGACGAGGGTGAGTGACGGCGTCGCCCGCCCGGTGTCGTGCGCCGGGCGGGCAACGCCGGAGACCCCTACGCCCCGAGCACCCGGCGCAGGTAGTCGTTGCCGAAGCGGCGCTCCGGGTCGAGTTCGTCCCGCAGCGCCGTGAAGTCGCCGAAGTGGGGGTACAGGTCGGCGAGGTGGCCGGCGTCGCGGGTGTGCAGCTTGCCCCAGTGCGGGCGGCCGCGGTGGGCGGCCATCAGCTTCTCCACCTCGGTGAAGTAGCCCTGCTCGGCGGTGCCCCGGTAGAGGTGGACGGCGATGTACGCGCTGTCCCGGCCGTTGGCGGTGGAGAGCCAGAGGTCGTCGGCGGGGGCGAACCGCACCTCGACCGGGAAGCTGATCCTCCAGTCGGACCGCTCGATCATGGCCCGGAGCTCGCGGAGCACCTCGGTGACCTCCTCGCGGGGCACCGCGTACTCCATCTCCAGGAAGCGGACCTTGCGGGGGCTGGTGAACACCTTGTACGCGGTGTCGGTGTAGCTGCGGTCCGACCAGGCGCGGCTGGCCAGCGAGGCGATGGAGGGCACGGTCGCGGGGAAGCGCCGGCCGACCCGGCAGGCGCCCTCCCAGACGGTGTTGGAGAGGAAGTCGTCCTCCAGCCACTCCTTGAACCGGGGCAGCGGGGCGGCCGGTCCCTGGCTGCGGTTGTTGCGCTTGGTGGAGCAGCGGTCGGTGTGCGGGAACCAGTAGAACTCGAAGTGCTCGTTGACGGCGGTGAGGTCGTCGAGCCGGTCGAGCACCTCGTCGAAGCGCATCGGCTGCTCGTGGGCGGTGAGCAGGAAGGCCGGCTCGACGGCGAAGGTGAGCGCCGTGATCACGCCGAGGGCGCCGAGGCCGAGCCGGGCGCCCTGGAAGAGCCGCGGGTCCTCGGTGGGGGAGCAGCGCCGGACGGAGCCGTCGGCGAGGACGATCTCCAGGGCGCGGATCTGGGCGGCGAGCGAGCCGGAGTCCCGGCCGGTGCCGTGGGTGCCGGTGCTGGTCGCGCCGGCCACGGTCTGGACCTCGATGTCGCCCATGTTGGTGAGCGAGAGCCCGGCGGCGGCGAGCAGCCGGTTGAGCCGGGCCAGCGGCAGTCCGGCCTCGACGGTGACGGTGCCGGCCTCGCGGTCGATCCCGCGGACGGCGGTCAGCGCGTGCGGGCGGACCAGGACGCCGTCGCCGGCCGACGCGATGGAGGTGAAGGAGTGGCCGGAGCCGACGGCCTTGACGGTGCGGCCCTGGTCGGCGGCGCGCAGGATCTCCTTGGCCAGTTCCTCCGCGGTGCCGGGCGTGACCACCTTGGCCGGGTGGGCGCTCTGGTTGCCGGCCCAGTTGGTCCAGCGGGTGCGGGGTGCGGTACTGGCCTGGGGCATGCGGTGCCTCCTGCTCCGTGGCCGAACGGTGTCGGCTCGCTCCGGGGCGGCGCCGCCGCCCTACCCGCGGGTAGGCCCGCGAGTAGGGAGGAGATTAGTCAGTTCACCGTTCGAGGTCTACGGTCTGGCCGGCGGGCTGGGCGGTCCCGGTGGAGGACAGTCCGGCCCTCAGGCGGCGCAGCCCGGCGAGGGCGACGATGACGCCGAACGCTCCGGCGACCAGGGGCACCCAGTAGGCGGCGGCGGCACCGGCGGCGTCGACCACCCAGCCGCCGGCCGCGGAGCCGAACGCGACGCCGAGGGCGAGCCCGGTGGTGGTCCAGGCCATGCCCTCGGTGAGCTGGGCGGCCGGGACGAGCCGTTCGACCAGGGCCATTGCGGAGATCAGGGTGGGGGAGATGGCGAGGCCGGCGATCAGCAGGGCGGCGCCGACGCCGAGCAGCCCTCCGACGCCCGTCACGGTCGAGGCGACGAGCAGGACCGGGATCATGCTGAGCGCCATCAGCAGCACGCCGGCGAAGAATCGGTCGGCCAGCGAGCCCTTCGGCTTGAGCGCGCCGTAGACCATGCCGGCCAGGCCGGAGCCGAGCGCCCACACGGCGAGGACGGCGCCGGCGAGCCCCTCGTGGTTCTGGGCCTTGGCGAAGGCGACGGTGACGATCTCGACCGAGCCGAAGATCGCACCGGTGGCGATGAAGGTGAGCACCAGGACGATCAGGCCGCCGTTGCGGATGGCGCTGCCGCCGCTGTGGGCGGCGGCCGGGTGGACCGGCGGTTCGGTGCGGCGCTGGGCGGTGAACAGGGCGATGCCGACGGTGAACGCGACGACGGCCGCGAGCACGCCGGATTCGGGGAAGACGTTGGTGGCCAGGTTGACGGCGAGGATCGGGCCGACCATGAAGCAGAACTCGTCGACCACCGCCTCGAAGGAGTACGCGGTGTGCAGCTTGGCCGGCTCGTCCCGGTAGAGGTGGGCCCAGCGGGCGCGGACCATGGCGCCGGCGCTGGGCATCACGCCCATGCCGACGGCGAACAGGAACAGCGTCCAGGACGGTGCTCCGAAGTGCGCGCAGAGCAGCAGTCCGACCGCGGCGGCCACGGTGAGCACGGCGGCGGGGAGGGCGACCCGGCGCTGCCCGTGCCGGTCGATGAGCCAGGAGACCATCGGCCCCAGCACGCCGGCCGCGATCGCCAGCGTGGCCGACACCGCGCCCGCGACCCCGAACGACCCTCTCTGCTCGGAGAGCATGGTCACGATGCCGATGCCGGTCATGGAGATCGGCAACCGGGCTATGAAGCCGGTGGAGGAGAAGGCCAGACTGCCGGGGGCGGCGAATATCTGGCGGTAGCTGGACAGCACGGGAGCTCCGCGGGGGTAAGGAACGAGGCTGGCCAACACAGCTTACGTACGTTGGCAAACAGTATTTTCCGGACACCCGGTGCAGCCCTGCCGACGGGCTCCGGCCCCTCAATGGCAGGATCGGTCCCATGTCCGACGTGCGCAATCCCCCACCCTCCGGCGCCGCTCCGGTCGCCGCCCGGCCGTACGACGCCCTGCTGCTGCTCTCCTTCGGCGGGCCCGAGGCTCCCGAGGACGTCGTCCCCTTCCTGGAGAACGTCACCCGGGGCCGGGGCATCCCGAAGGAGCGGCTGAAGGAGGTCGGCAAGCACTACTTCATGTTCGGCGGGGTGAGCCCGATCAACGAGCAGAACCGCGAGCTGCTGGCCGCCCTGCGCAGGGACTTCGCCGAGCACGGCCTGGACCTCCCGGTCTACTGGGGCAACCGGAACTGGGCGCCCTACCTGACCGACACCCTGCGCGAGATCGCCACCGACGGGCACCGCCGGATCGCCGTCCTCGCCACCAGCGCCTACGCGGGCTACTCGGGCTGCCGGCAGTACCGGGAGAACCTCGCCGACGCGCTGGCGCGGCTCGCCGAGGAGGGGCTGCCCGCCCTGCGGGTGGACAAGCTGCGCCACTTCTACAACCACCCCGGCTTCGTCGGGCCGATGATCGACGCCACCACGGCCGCGCTGGAGCGGCTGCCCGAGGAGGTCCGGTCCGGCGCCCGGCTGGCGTTCACCACCCACTCCATCCCGGACACCATGGCCGAGACCTCCGGCGCCCCGGACGACCCGGCCCGCGGCCGGCCCGGCGGCGCCTACGTCGCCCAGCACCTGGACGTGGCCCGGCTGGTCGCCGCCGCCGTCGCCGAGCGCACCGGCGTCCAGGACCGGCCCTGGGAGCTGGTCTTCCAGAGCCGCAGCGGCGCCCCGCACATCCCGTGGCTGGAACCCGACATCTGCGACCACCTGGAGGCCCAGCACGCGGACGGCGCCCCGGCCGTGGTGATGGTCCCGATCGGCTTCGTCTCCGACCACATGGAGGTCAAGTACGACCTGGACACCGAGGCGGTGGCCAAGGCCGCCGAGCTCGGCCTGCCGGTCGCCCGGGCCGCCACCGTCGGCGCCGACCCCCGGTTCACCGCGGCCGTCCGCGAGCTCGTCCTGGAGCGCGCCGCCACCGAGCGCGGCGAGGCCCCGGCCCGCTGCGCCACCGGCACGCTCGGGCCCAGCCACGACGTCTGTGCGGTGGCCTGCTGCCCCAACCCGCGCGCCGCGCGCCCGGCCGCCGCCGAGCGCTGACCGCCCCGCCCCGTCCCCCGGAGGATCCCGTGCCCAGCCCCGAACTGCTCGACGAACTGCTCGACGTCGCCCTCGACGCCGCCCGGCAGGCGGGTGAGCTGCTGCGTGACGGCCGGCCCGCGGACCTCGGCGTGGCGGGCACCAAGAGCAGCCCCGTCGACGTCGTGACCGAGATGGACCTCGCCTCCGAGAAGCTGGTCCTGGAGCTGATCGGCGCCCGCCGCCCGGCGGACGGCTACCTCGGCGAGGAGGGTTCCGAGCGGCCCGGCACCAGCGGCGTCCGCTGGGTCGTCGACCCGCTCGACGGCACCGTCAACTACCTGTACGGCCTGCCCTCGTGGGCCGTCAGCGTGGCCGCCGAGCTGAACGGCGAGGCGGTCGTCGGCGTGGTGTACGCACCCGCGCGGGGCGAGCTGTTCCACGCCGTGCTCGGCGGTGGCGCCCACCTGGACGGCGTGCGGCTCTCCGCCCGCCCGGCCCAGCCGTGGGGGCAGGCGCTGATCGCCACCGGTTTCAACTACGTGCAGCGGGTGCGCACCAGGCAGGCCGAGGTGCTGCTCGCGCTGATGCCGGAGGTCCGCGACATCCGCCGGGGCGGGGCCGCCGCGGTGGACCTCTGCGACGTCGCGGCCGGCCGCCTGGACGGCTACTACGAGCGCGGGCTCGCCCCCTGGGACCGCGCCGCGGGCTGCCTGATCGCCGCCGAGGCCGGCGCACTGGTCGGCGGTCGCCCGGGCCACGGCCCGGACGGCGAGCTGACCGTCGCCGCCGCGCCCGGCGTGTACGAGCCGCTCCAGGAACGGCTGGCACGGCTGCGCGCCTGGGCGGACTGAAGGGCCCCGGCCCCGGCCGGCCGAGACACCGCCCGGCCGGGGCCGCGGACCGTCCCGCAGGGCCGCGGACAAGGAAGAGCCCTGGCATACAGGGGATGCCAGGGCCTGGGTTTCACACGGCCCCCGTAGGGCCGCTGGTGCCGGAGGTCCGGCGTCGGGTCGGGCGGGTCGGGTGGATCAGGCGGCGGTGCGGTGGCGCTCCAGCACCGTGTCCACGCCGTGCTCGGCGGCGAGCCGGCGCAGGTCGTCCAGCTCTGACTGCTCCACCTCGGCCAGGAATTCGTCCCCGGCCTCGATCGCGCGGTGCAGGTCCTGCTCGGCGTTGGCTATGCGCTGCAGGATTCCGGCGGTGAAGGCGTCCATACGGGCCCCCTTACTGTGTCGGACGTGCACGTTCGTGCGTCCCCCGCCCCGGGGTGGTGGTTGGCCAGCGGAAGCGTCCGATCCGGCGGGTCGAGATCTCCGGTCGGGCGCGGAGACGGCCCTCGGCCGCTCCCGGTGACGCCCCAGCCCCAGGGCCGGCGCGGATGAACGCACGGCGGGTGGGTGCGATCGGCCAACAGGCCAGATCGCGGGTGTGAACCTGTCCTCCCCGCCCCCGGACGGGGGAAACCTCAGCGGGCGAGAAAGTTGCCTGTGTCACAGTCCAAACGGAGTGTTCCCGACACGAACCGCGCTCTCCCCGGTGATCACTGCGCCGGGGTGCCCGTGCCTCCGGGGCAGCTTATCGCTGCTTTACCGCGGGACCAGGCAGGATGGAGGCACCGTCGGAGCCGTGCGTCCGCTTCCGGGGCCGGCCTGGAGAAGGGACAACGACCGTGCGGGTTCTCGTCGTCGAGGACGAGCAGCTGCTCGCCGAGGCCGTCGCCACCGGCCTGCGCCGCGAGGCGATGGCCGTCGACGTGGTGTACGACGGGGAGGCCGCGCTCCAGCGCATCGCGGTCAACGACTACGACGTCGTGGTCCTCGACCGCGACCTCCCGCTGGTCCACGGGGACGACGTCTGCCGCAGCGTGGTCGAGCAGGGCCTGGCCACCCGGGTGATCATGCTGACCGCCTCCGGCGACATCAGCGACCGGGTCGAGGGCCTGGAGATCGGCGCCGACGACTACCTTCCGAAGCCGTTCGCCTTCAGCGAACTCGTCGCCCGCGTAAGGGCGCTGGGCCGCCGGGCGACCGTCCCGCTGCCGCCGGTGCTGGAGCGCGCGGGCATCTCGGTCGACCCCGGCCGCCGCGAGGTGATCCGCGACGGGCGGCCCGTCCAGCTCGCGCCCAAGGAGTTCGCCGTCCTGGAGGTGCTGATGCGGGCCGGCGGCGCCGTCGTCTCCGCCGAACAGCTGCTGGAGAAGGCCTGGGACGAGCACACCGACCCGTTCACCAACGTCGTGCGGGTCACCGTGATGACGCTGCGCCGCAAGCTCGGCGACCCGCCGGTGATCGTCACCGTCCCCGGCTCCGGCTACCGGATCTGACCCCTCCGGCCCCTGCGGCCGGCCCGTCGCCCGCCCGACCGGCGGACGCTCCGAGAGGAACACCATGACCACCCCGCCCCCCGCCGGCGGGCCCTCCGGCGCGCCCGCCGGCGGCCCGCGGGCCGTGCCGCCCAAGCCCGTGAACCCGCCCCGCGCGCCCCGGCTGCACCACGCGTCGCAAGACACCTACGTCCCCGGCGACGGCATGCTCGCCTGGCTGCCGTTCCGTCCGACCATCCGGATCCGGCTCACCCTGCTCTACGGCGGGATGTTCCTGATGGCGGGCGTGGTGCTGCTCCTCCTGATGTACTTCTTCATCCGGCAGGCCTTCCAGGGCGCCCTGGTGCCCCCGCTGGGACTCAGGGGCCAGGTCACCACGCCCGACGGGAACGCGATCACCAGCCAGGCGGCGCTGGACCGCTACATCGACAGCTTCCAGACCAACCAGGCCAACCTGGCCCTCAACACCCTGCTGCGCAAGTCCCTCACGGTGCTGGTCTGCCTCGCCGTGATCGCCTTCATCGCCGGGTACGCGATGGCCGGCCGGGTGCTGCGCCCCCTCGGCCGGATCACCCGCACCGCCCGCGAGGTGGCCTCCTCCGACCTGCACCGGCGGATCGAGCTGGACGGCCCGGACGACGAGCTCAAGGAGCTCGCCGACACCTTCGACGACATGCTCGACCGGCTGGACCGCTCCTTCGACTCCCAGCGGCGCTTCGTCGCCAACGCCTCGCACGAGCTGCGCACCCCGCTGGCGATCAACCGCACGCTGCTGGAGGTCCAGCTCTCCGACCCCGGCGTCTCGACCGACCTCCAGCAGCTCGGCAAGACCCTGCTGGCCACCAACGAGCGCAGCGAGCAGCTGGTGGAGGGCCTGCTGCTGCTCGCCCGGAGCGAGAACGAGCTGACCGACCGGCGGGCCGTGGAACTCTCCGAGGTGGCCGGCCGCGCCGTGGAGCAGACCCGCTCCGAGGCCGAACGGCGCGAGGTCGAGGTACGCGCCACGCTCACCCCGGCCATGGTCGGCGGCAACGGCGTCCTGCTGGAGCGGATCGCGCTCAACCTGCTGCAGAACGCGGTGCGCTACAACGCCCCCGGCGGCTGGGTCGAGATCACCACCACCGTGGTGCCCGGCAACGCGGGCGAGCTGGTGGTCTCGAACACCGGCCCGGTCGTGCCCGGCTACGAGCTGGAGCACATCTTCGAGCCGTTCCGCCGGGTCAAGGGCGCCGACCGCACCCGCAGCGACAAGGGGGTCGGACTCGGCCTCTCCATCGTCCGCTCGGTGGTCCGGGCACACGGGGGCACCATCGAGGCCACCCCGCGCTCCGGTGGCGGCCTCACCATGCGGGTGCGCATCCCGGGGCCCTGACCGCCCTCCCAGGCCCCTCCTGGGCCCGTTACGCCGTCCGGGGGCCCCGCGCTCCGTGCGCCGACCATTGCCAGCCGCCCCCGTCAGGCCTGTCAGAACGACATCAGGCCTGGCGGGGGCGGCTTGTCATTTCTGGACCGAGCAACCTACGGTGTCGTAACCTACGGAAGCGTAAGTGCATCCCGACCGTCGTCCCGACGCGCCCGCCCAACGCGCCAGTCCCGCGCGTGCCCCCCTCAGGAGCAAGACCGTGACCATCGCCCCCGTGCAGCGCACCGCCTCCCTCGGTTCGAGCGCCTGGACCGACGCGCGGCTGATCATGGCCCTCGAAGAGGTCGTGGAGAAGGAGCTCAACCGCCACCTGAAGGTGGCCAAGGACTGGATGCCCCACGAGTTCATCCCGTGGAGCCAGGGCCGCGACTTCGACGGCGTGCTGGGCGGCGAGGCCTGGTCGGTGGAGCAGTCCCAGGTGACCCCGCTCGGCCGGGTCTCGCTGGTCGTCAACCTGCTGACCGAGGACAACCTCCCCAGCTACCACCACGAGATCGCCACCATGTTCGGCCGCGAGGGCGCCTGGGGCACCTGGGTGCACCGCTGGACGGCCGAGGAGGGCCGGCACGGCATAGCCATTCGCGACTTCCTGCTCGCCACCCGGGCCGTCGACCCGAACGAGCTGGAGCGGGCGCGGATGAGCCACATGTCGGAGGGCTTCGAGTCCGACAACTCGCACAGCATGCTGCACTCGGTCGCGTACGTGGCCTTCCAGGAGCTCGCCACCCGGATCTCGCACCGCAACACCGGCCACCACGCCGGCGACCCGCTCTGCGACCAGCTGCTGGCGAAGATCGCCAACGACGAGAACCTGCACATGGTCTTCTACCGGAACCTGCTGAAGGCCGCCCTGGAGATCGCGCCCGACCAGGCCATGCGGGCCATCGCCGACGTGGTCACCGACTTCCGGATGCCCGGCCACGGCATCCCCGGCTTCGAGCGGGCCGCCGCCCAGATCGCCATCGGCGGCGTCTACAACCTGCGGATCCACCACGACGACGTGCTGCAGCCGGTGCTGCGCCACCTCCGGGTGATGGAGATCGACGGCCTCGGCCCGGAGGGTCAGCAGGCCCAGGACGAGCTCGGCGTGTTCCTCGGCGGCCTGGACGCGCAGGCGACCCGGTTCGACGAGCGGCAGGCCGCGCTGCTGGCCCGCCGGGCCGCGCGGATGGCCGCCCAGTAGTCGACCGGCCGCCCCGTGGCCCGACGGCCGCTCGGACGGGGCCGGACGCCGGGAGGGGCCGGACACGAACCGCAGGGCACGGCGGCCGTGGATCCGGCCGCTCCGCTTGGGTGGGTTTTCCGTGTTTTGCCCCGGAAGATTCGGAACGTGAGCAAGCTCACACCGTGTCGCTGCGCGGGTCGGGCCGACCCCGGAGCGTGATCATGGTGAACGGCGACCCGGTCGCCGTCCGTGAGGGAATCGGCGGCTCGATCCGTCCCGGTGGATTGGCGAGCGTCCCTGGTGGGCAGGGGAGTGGGCGGATGGGCAGGCGGTCGATGGTCACTGTCCGTGTCCGAAGGGCGGTCCCGGAAGCGGGCCGGTGATGGCCCAGCGTGAGGCCTCCCGCGTGCGAGCGGATCACCCCAACGGACCCCTGGCTGAGTGTCGATTGAGTAACAGGGCTTGAAGTAAGGCAAAATCTCCGCCTCGGGTCGGGCACAAGACCGACCCCCCATGCGTTACGTGCGCTGGAGATACCGCACACACCGCACAAACCCGGAGGGGGAGAGCGAAAAAATGGCAACGGACTACGACACCCCACGCAAGACCGATGACGACCTCAACGAGGACAGCATCGAGGAACTGAAGGCTCGGCGGAACGAGAAGACCGGCAGCTCGGTCGACGTCGACGAGTTCGAGGCGGCCGAGGGCCTGGAGCTTCCCGGCGCCGACCTCTCGAACGAGGAGCTTTCCGTCCGGGTGCTGCCGCGCCAGGCCGACGAGTTCACCTGCATGAGCTGCTTCCTGGTGCACCACCGCAGCCAGCTGTACAGCGAGAAGAACGGCAACCCGATCTGCCGGGACTGCGGCGCCTGAGTACGAGGGCGGCCATGGTCCGGGACTCGCAGCCAGCGAGACCGGTACACCGCCCCTTCCGGCCCCGGGCAGCGGGGCCGGACGGCAGTTCCGGCGGCCGTCGAAGCGGACGCACCGGCAGTACGGAGTCAGGTGGCACCAGCGCAACACCGTGCACAACGCAGTACCTAGCACCGCGTGGTGCCGCACTTCGGGCGGCACCACGTGCAGCACGTGCAGTACGTCGTGCCGCACCCCGTGGGGCACCACGTGCAGTACGGAGACAACAGGGACGGTCCCGCGTCAGCGGAACCGTCCCTCTCCGTTTCCCGGGGACGCCCGGGCGCGTTCGGCCGTGTCCGTCAGGCGCGGGCCCCGCGGCGCGCCTCTTCCAGCGCCTCGGCCAGCTTCATCGGCGAGCGGGTCGACAGGTAGAGGTACGGCGTCGGGTCGGCCGGGTCGGTGACCTCGACGCGCAGCGCGGTCGGCACGTAGCTGCGCAGCAGCATGAAGGCCCGCGGGTCCGACTTGGTCCCGCGCCAGGCCACCGCCTCCGCCGGGCTGAGCGGGTGCGCGGTGCCGAGGGCGCCGACCGGGATCCGGGCCGGGCCCGCGACCAGCGACCCCTGCACCACGCGGATCCGGGCCGAGCCGTAGCTGCTGATCGCGGCCGCGCCGGCGGCGACGCCGACCACCAGCCCGACCAGCGCGCCCACCGCGCTGAGACGCAGCAGGATCATCGCGAGCGTGAGCCCGATCGCGACCGGGAGCAACCACCAGGAGCGCGGCACGGTGAGGCGTTCGTCGTACATGCCCCCATTGTGGTCGTCGTGACGGCCGGTCCGGGAAGGCACCCCCGCTCCCCGCTCGGCTACTGGTGGGTAGGGTTGGGCGCCGTGACCGGTTCCATCGCCCCCGCCTCCCCGTCCGCGCAGTCGGCGCCGAGTACGCCGCTGTCGCCGACCACCTCCCCGAGCATCCCGTCGGGCACCGCGCCGAGCCCTTCGCCGAGCCCTTCGCCGAGCCCTTCGCCGGCGGCCACCGTGCCGTCGTCGCCGACCACGCCGCCGCCGGAGGCCGTGCTGCCCCCGCGCGCCCCGGAGGCCCCGGCCCCGGGCACCCGGCTCGGCTCGCACTACGAGCACTGCTTCGGCTGCGGACCGCAGCACCCCGGCGGCCTGCGGATCGACGCGGTGGCCGGCGAGGGCCTCGACGTCACCGCCGAGTTCGCCGTCCGCTCGTTCCACCAGGGCGGCCCCGGCCTGGCCCACGGCGGCCTGCTGGCCACGGCGATGGACGAGACGCTCGGAACACTGAACTGGCTGCTGCACGCGCCCGCCGTCACCGGCCGGCTGGAGACGGACTTCCTCTGCCCGGTGCCGGTCGACTCGGTGCTGCACCTTCGCGCCTGGGTCACCGGCGTGCACGGCCGCAAGATCTACAGCGCCGCGGAGGCACGGATCGGCGGCCCGGACGGGCCGGTCGCGGTGCGTGCACAGGCACTCTTCATCCAGGTGAAGCTGGAACACTTCACCAGGAACGGTCGTCCCGAGGACATCGAGAAGGTCCTCGACGACCCTGATCTGATGAAGCGCGCCCGAGCCTTTGAGGTGAACCCTTGAGCAGCACCCCCCGTCCGCCCGTGGACGTTCTGATCAGGCGAATCGACGCAGAGCTGCCGCTGCCCGCGTACGCGCAGCCCGGCGACGCCGGTGCCGATCTGCGGACCACCGTCGACGCCGAGCTGGCCCCCGGCGAGCGGGCCGTACTGCCCACCGGCATCGCCATCGCCCTTCCCGACGGCCACGCGGCCTTCGTCCACCCGCGGTCCGGGCTCGCAGCTCGTTGCGGAGTTGCTCTGGTGAACGCCCCAGGGACGGTCGATGCCGGGTACCGTGGAGAGATCAAGGTGATCGTCGTCAACTTGGACCCGCGCGAGTCCGTCAGCTTCCGCCGAGGTGACCGGATCGCCCAGCTGGTCATCCAGCAGGTCGAGAAGGCCCGCTTCCACGAGGTGGCCGAACTGCCCGGGTCGGCTCGGGCTGAGGGTGGGTTCGGGTCGACCGGCGGCCACGCCGCGGTCTAGGCTGCCCGCGGCCTCGCAGGAAGCCGAGCAGGTATTCGCATCGGTCTTGGACCGGGAAGGACAGTGACCGTGTTCCGTCGTCGCCAGAAGAGCGAGGACGCTGTCGAGCAGCTCGCCGACGACGCCATCAGCGCCGACGAGACGGCCGATGACGTCGAAGGTTCCGCCGAGAGCGAGAACGTGACCGACCTGGACCCGGCGGACCGGGTCGGGCTGCCGCCGGCCCCGCGTCCGGACGGTCCGTGGGACTACTCCGAGCTGGAGAATCCGGAGGAGGGCCGAGTAGACCTCGGGGGTCTGCTGGTTCCCGGTGTCGAAGGTATGGAGCTGCGCGTCGAGGTGGCCGGCGAGTCGATCGTGGCCGCGACGCTGGTCCTCGGCAACAGCGCCATCCAGCTCCAGGCCTTCGCGGCCCCCAAGTCAGAGGGCATCTGGGGCGAGGTCCGCGAGGAGATCGCCAACGGCATCACCTCGCAGGGCGGCATCGTCGACGAGGAGGAGGGCCCGCTCGGCTGGCACCTCCGCGCCCAGGTCCCCGTGCAGCTGCCGGACGGCACGCAGGGCGTCCAGCTGGTGCGCTTCGTCGGCTGCGACGGGCCCCGCTGGTTCCTCCGCGGCGTGATCTCGGGCCAGGCCGCCGTGCAGCCCGAGATGGCCGGGATCCTGGAGCAGGTCTTCCAGCAGACGGTCGTCGTCCGCGGTGAGAGCCCGATGGCGCCCCGCGACCCGATCGTGCTGAAGCTTCCCGAGGACGCGCAGATGGTCGCCGACGGTGGCGGCGCGGCAGCGGCCGGCGGCGAGGGCGAGAACCGCTTCGGCGGCGCCGCGCTCGACCCGTTCGCCCGCGGCCCGGAGATCACCGAGGTCCGCTGAGCAGGCCGACAGCTTCCCTGATCGCCCCCGCCCGGATGCCCGGGCGGGGGCGATTTGCATGTGGCGGGCCGATCCCCGTACAGTTCCGGAGTCGCACCGAGAGGGGCGGCGGAAAGCGAATCCGATGAATGAAACTCCGGAAAACGGAGCGGAAAACATCTGATAAG
>NZ_JBHJUK010000136.1:0-24152 GCF_042266225.1 Kitasatospora sp. NPDC056181 | reverse complement strand
GACCGGAGCCGGTCCCCGGACGCGGCGCTCCGGGCGTTGGGGTCTGGTGCTGCCACAGGTCGGCCGTCGGCCGGTCAGCCCTGGTAGCTGGCCGGCCGGAAGTGCCAGACCTGGTTGTTGCCGGTCTTGTCGGCCCAGCAGTCCATGGGGTGGCCGCCCTTGCCGTCGGGGATGTCGAGGTAGCCGACGAAGTCGTCGACCGACGTCCAGCACTCGAAGCGGTTGCCCACGGCATCGTTGGAGTGGATCTCGCGGCCGACCGTCCACATGTGAGCGGTGTCCGGGTCGTGCTCCAGGGCCTGGATGTGGCGGGTGCCGTCCGCGGGGTAGGTGCTCAGGGACTTGCCGGCGTGCGCGCCGTCCTGGACGAACAGGTAGTAGAGGGCGCGGCCCTCGCTGTTCGTCTTCCCGGCGGGCCCGAGGCGGAAGAGGTTGTGGGTGTCGCTGTCCGGGTCGTAGTTGCCCTTGGTGTTGATGCTGTTGCTGAACAGGACGTTGATGTCCTTGTCGTACATCTTGACCTTGGTGCCGCGGGTGTCACTGCCGTAGAAGGGGATCGTCTGGAGCTGGAACGGGTCGCCCTTGGTCGGGTCGATCTCGACATCGGCCCCCCACACGAAGGGGCAGCCCTTGATCAGGGCCTTGAAGAACAGGACCACGAACCCCCACCCGGCCCCCGGTTCTTCCATCGCACTCCCGAACCAGGAGTCCATCTCCGCCTGGATCGCATCACAGTCCTCCCCCCTGAGGCCCTCAAGGCTGGCATGGGGGTTGGCGTCGACGATCGCCTGCAGGGCCTTGAGACGCTCTTCCGGAATTTCCTGGTGAGACATGGGAACACCGCCGCTCCAGAGGGGGTCCGTATGCAAACAGACCCGAGGGGGCGAGCGTATCCAAGTCGTCACTCAGTGTAAAAGTGGGTGATTTCGGCCGGCCGCGTGCGCAGCGGTCGGCGGTGCAGCCGCCCGGAACCAGGTGGCCGGTGGTGGTGTGTTCGGCGGCGTCCGGCAGGCCGCACAGGACGACGGTGCCGAGGTCGACGGCACCACCGGCGGCTGCTACCGGCCGGGGGCGGTGGTCGGCGGGGTGTCCAGCACCCGGAAGGAGATGCCCGCCGCGATCAGCCGGTCGATCAGCGGCCGACCCATCGCCACCGCCGTGGTCAGCTGCCCCGCCACGGGCGGCAGGTCGTCGTACGCCAGGCACAGCGCCGACTCGGCGAGCATCTTCGCGGTCTCCTGGTAGCCGGGATCGCCCCCGGACACCTCGGTGATAACTGTCCGCCCGCCGTGCGCCCGCGCCACGAACCGGACGGCGAACCAGGACCGCTCCCGCTGCTCCGCGCTCGGCCCGTCGCCGGGCTTGCGCAGCCGCCCCAGGACCCGGCGCAGCGGTGGCAGCTGGGCGGCGACGGCGACCGCTGCCACCGCGGCGACGCCGGCGACGGCGACCGGCAGCCGTCGCACCGCCGCGTAGTGCGCGTAGCCGAAGTCCGGGCCGTACTCGTCCAGCGCGGCGGCCGAGCGGGACACCACCTGCGGGTCGATCGAGGGCATCGGTACGGCCCAGGCCCGGGCCGCCCGCGACCGGTGCGGCCGGCCGGCCGGGGTGCGGACGAGTCGTCCCTTCGGTCGTGGCTCCACCGCGCGGCGCGCCCGGGCGGCCCGGGCCATCGCCCGCGGTCGGGAGAAGGCCGTCATCGCGGAGGCGAGGGTGCCGCCGGAGACGGTGCCGCCGGCGCGGACGAATCCCTCGACCGAGACCCGGGCCGCAGGGCCGCCGCGTCGCAGCAACTCCTCGACGGTGAACAGCACCCCGAGGTCGTGCGGCACCGAGTCGAAGCCGCAGGCGTGCACCAGCCGCGCGCCGGTGGCCACCGCCCGCTCGTGGTGCCGGAGGTACATCCGGTCGACGAACTCCGGCTCGCCGGTGAGGTCCACGTAGTCGGTGCCGTGGTCCGCGCAGGCTGCCACCAGCGGCTCGCCGTGCCGCAGGTACGGGCCGACCGCGGACATCACCACCCGGGCCTCGGCGGCCACGGCGCGCAGCGCCTCGCGGTCCGCGGCGTCGGCGGTCAGCAGGGGGAGGTCGGCGCAGCGCGGGTCGATCTGCGCCAGCCTCGTCCGGACGGCGGCGAGCCTGCGCTCGTCGCGTCCGGCGAGCGCCCAGCGGCAGCCCTCGGGGGCGGTTCGGGCCAGGTACTCGGCGGTGAGCCCGCCGGTGAACCCGGTGGCGCCGAACAGGACGAGGTCGTAGGTGCGCGACTCGGCCATCGGCAGTCCCTCCGTGCGGGTGATCGACTGCGTCACGCTAGGAGGACGTCGTGGCACTGTCAACGCTCTCGGCCCCTGCCCGGTGTCGTGCGCCGGGTGCGCGGCGCGTCGTGCCCCTGCCGTCGGAGGCGTGCGCGATCGCACGACGGAGCTGCCCCGACGGCTCTTGCCGTGCCGCCGGGTGTGCTGGTAGTCAGGTGGCGAACCATCAGGGAAAGGACCCGTTGTGCTCGCTCACGTCCCGTCGGGTGACGGCCGGTGGCGCCGGTCGGAGGTGCAGGTGCGTGCGCTTGCGCTGGATTTCGGGGGCACGCTGGCCCGGCCGGGGCCGCGGGCGGACGGGGCGGTGATCGCGCGTGTGCTCGGCAGTGGACCCGGGGGTGTGCCGGAGGGCTTCGCTGCGGTGTTCGACGGGGTTGCGCGGCGGATGCGGGAGGAGGGCCGGGCGCTGGGTGTGCAGAGCGTCTTCGCCGAGCAGCTGGAGCGGGCGCTGCGGGAGTGCGGCGCTTCGGTTCCGGACCTGGAGGGCGCGATCGAGGCGGTGTTCAGCGCGGTGCCGGACGCCGAGGTCGATCCGGTGGCCGCCGAGGCGCTGCGGCGGCTGAGGCGTGCCGGGCTGCGGTGCGTGCTCGCCTGCGACACGCAGCGGCCGGAGAGCGTACGGCGCCGCACGCTCGTGGCCGCCGGCATCGCGGACTGCTTCGACGCGCTCGTCCTCTCCAGCACGGTGGGGGTCCGCAAGCCCCATGTCCGCTTCTACGAGGTGGTGGTGGCCGCGGCGGGCTGCCGGCCGGAGGAGGTCCTCTTCGTCGGGGACACCCCGGCCAAGGACGCGCTCGGGCCGCATGCGTACGGCATGCAGGCGGTGCTGGTGAGCCCGGAGCCGCCGGCCGGCCTGCCCCGGGAGATCGGTGTGGTCGGGCATTTCGCCGAACTTCCCGAACTCCTCGGGGCAGGAGAGGAATGACGGGTCGTCAGCCCTGCTCGGCGCAGTACAGGTCGTAGTAGGCGTCCCACAGTCCGGCTCCGGCGATCGCCGCGTCGGCCGGGCCGGTGTGGAGACCGGCCGGCACCCGGTCGGGGTCGGCGCACAGGGTGGCGGCGGCGATCAGCGTGCCGGCGCGGTAGGCGTCGTAGCCCTGGGTGGGGATGGAGTCGGCCTGGAAGAGGTTCATCGAACGGCCGTTGCCCAGCAGGGTGGCGGTCCGGCCGCCGGGCAGGTCGAAGCGCAGCCCGATGCCGGGGATCTCGGTGGCGCCGGCACGGCGGGGACCTTCGGTCAGGACGGAGAAGTCGCGGGTGGCGAAGGGGGCGAGCAGTACACCGTCGGGCAGCGCGCTCAGGTCGGCCTCGGTCAGCGCGACTTCGCCGGTGGTGCCGACGACCAGGAACGGGGTGCTGGAGGAGAGGGCCTGACGGGCCGTGCGGTAGGTGGTGAAGCCGTTCTCGGCGGCGTCGATCAGGGCCGGCAGATCGGTGTCCACGACATCCACGCGGCAGCCCAGGTCGCGCAGTTGGGTGGCGAGCAGTGACCCGAGGGTCCCGTGCCCCAGCAGCAGTACCCGCCGACCGATGATCTTGCGGTCCGGTAGCAGGGTCCGCACCCGGCGCAGGCAGGAGTCGGCGATCTCGCGGTAGCCCAGGCGGGACTTGACCTGGGAGCGGGCCAGGTTCAGCACGGGTATCGCCAGCTCGCCGGCGGCGGCGATGCGCTTGATCCCGCTGACCGTCAGCTCCAGCGCCGCGTCGGCGGTGTGCGGAGCGGTGACGGTGCCGTAGCCGCGGGCCAGCAGTCCACCGTCGTCGACGACCAGGACCCGTCGGCCGGCCGCGTGCGCGGAGTCCAGGAAGGCGTCGATGTCGGCGCCGACCCGGGCGAGTTCGGCCTGGTGGGCGTCCGGGTCGTTGACGGCGGTGTTGTCGAGGATGTCGCTGCGGTAGCCGCGGGCCAGGAAGGTCGCGTGCACCCGGTCCCGGTTCCAGGTCTGGTCGCCCTTGTCCAGGGCGAAGATCCACTCGGCGGGGATGCCGGCCCGTTCCATCGCGAGGACGAATCCCGTGCTGTGCTCCAGGTAGTGGTCGCGGAAGAGCAGCGCCCAGTCGTCGAAGGCGGGCTGGGGACTGCTGTAGCGCTCCAGCAGCGGCATGGCGTCCCGGATGCCGGCCAGTTCGCTGTCGGTGTAGGGCAGCGCACGGGCGGCGAGGGTGTCGCGCAGCTCGGCGGCGAACCGGCTCGCGCCGCGGCCGGGACCGGGGTCGATCAGCACGTCCACGGCGGCCGGCGGCGGCACCTGGAAGCCCAGCGTGCGCGGCTCCTGCGGCGGCAGGCCGCGCAGCCGGACCGTGACCAGGGCGTCCGAGGTGGCCGGGTCGGTGAGCCGGAGCGTGTCGGCGTCCGCGTGCTCGTACCGCAGTCGGTGGCGCTCGGCCAGCGCGGTGACGGCCGCCGTGACCGCCGCACCGCCGATCGGTCCGCGCAGCACCTCCCACTGGTCCGCTGGGGTGTCGCTCGCGTCCTGCATCGCGACGGTCGCGGTCATCGGCATGGTGGCGGTCGTGGTCATCGGCATTCCTTCGTTCGTGGTCGGGCCGCCGGACGGGCGTCGGCCGCGGCGGTGGGCCGCCTGCGCCAGCGCGCTCTCGACGTCGCCGAGGTGGTCCAGCAGCCGCTGGGCCGCGGCGTGCCGCAGCAGCCAGAACCGGTCCAGATCCGGTTGCAGCAGCCCGGGCTTGAGGTAGTGCTGCTTGACGCCGTACAGGCTGGTCAGCAGCTGGATCAGGGCGACCCGCGCGCAGGCGGTGACGTCGGCCGCCGGCAGGAGCGGATTGGTCTCCAGGTAGCTGCCGACGAGGTTCACTCCTGAGGTGATCCAGTCCTCGTCCAGCACGACCGTGCGCGGGTCGAAGGCGATCCGGCCCAGCTCGTAGGAGGCCAGGAACGACTCGGGTGGCAGGAAGTCCAGCACCGCGGTGAGTTCGTCGCCCTGGAACAGCAGGTTGACGGCGGAGTAGTCGCCGTGCAGTACCTGGGTGGTCAACGGCGGTAGCCCGGCCAGCAGTTCGGGGATCCTGCGTAGCACGTCCCGCCGCTCGGTCAGCGTTCGCAGCGCCTGCTCGTCGAACTCGCCGCGCTGCGGCCGGCCGCCGGCGATGCCCAGCAGCTTGTCGACGGTGGCCTCCAGCAGCCCGAGGTCCGGGTGCAGCCAGTCGTCGACGGCGGCCGTCGGCCGGCGCCCGGCCGGGTGGTCGGCGAACGCGCTGTGGATGCGGCCCAGGGCGGCGCCCGCGGCGCGCTGCTGGGCGGGGTTGAGGCCGCTGTCGACGATGGCGCCGGGCATCCACTCCCAGACCGAGACGGTGGTGGAGCCGTGCCGGACGACGGTGGCTCCGCCGGCGGCGGGCCGCACCGCTGCCACCGGCACCTGCCGCAGCCGGGCCAGGCGGGTCTGCTCGACGGCGGCCCGCTCGGCGCCCAGGTCGGTCACGCCGTCCCGGTAGTGCTTGACGAACAGCAGCCGGTCGCCGACGCGGGCACGGTAGTTGACGGTGACCTGGCCGACTGGCAGCCGCTCCAGCACGGCACCGGGCAGGCCGTAGGCCTCGGCGAGCACCGCCGTGAGATCAGGCTGCGCTGCAGGGTCCGACACTGCCCCTCCTCGTTGCGTTCGGTCGTTCGGGCGTCGCCCCGGCGGGAGCGGCGCGGCGGTCCCGCGAACCGCACTGCTCCGGGTGGTTCACCCGGGGCGCACCATGGTCGGCGTCCGCAGCCGCAGCTGCTCGGCGGTGCGGGCGATGAGCTCGAGCGGCGTCAGGTCGACCCGGGGGCCGGGGCCGGCGGCCTGCAGCAGGTCGATGCCCCGTCGGATCGCGGTGTCGAGCGGCGAGTCGTGGATCACCCGGTCCGCCAGCAGCCGGCCGCCCCGCTGCACGGTGAGGCGGTGCGCGTTGCGGGGCAGCCGCCAGCCCCCGGCGGCGGCCACCGGGTCGAGGTCCAGCCGGAAGGCGGTGTCCCCGGCACGCAGCAGGACGAACCGGCTGCGGTGCTCGGCGCCGGCCGGCAGCTGCCGCCAGCCGCCGGTGTCCGTGGGCGGCGGGCCGACCGGGGCGGGCGCGGGACCGAGGATCGCGGAGTGCAGCTCCAGCTCGGTGCCGCAGGCCAGTTCGGTCCGCTCGGTCAGGGCGCTGGTGAAGAGCTCCGGATGGTAGGAGGCGTGCAGTTCCCGGGCGTGCTGCCGCCCGCCCAGGTACTCCCGGCTCGCCGCAGGCGGTACCAGACGGCGCAGTACGGCCAGCATGTGCAGCCACTCGTAGCCGAGGACGCCGTAGTCGAGGTCGACGAACCGGCCCGCGGCGATGTCCGAGGAGCGGTCCTTGGTGAACACGATCCGCAGCGACTCGGGTATCCGGTGCCCGGGTTCGTGGACCCGTACGGCCTCGGTGAGCAGGTCCAGTGCCCGCGCGTGCGCGTACTGGTCGATGACCACCACCCGGGCCTGCGGGTGGGCGGCGAGCAGGGAGCGGAGTTCCGCTATCTCGTGGCTGGGGCAGGCCGGCTTCTCCAGCAGCACCCGCGCGCCCGGCTGCCTGGCCAGCACGGCCCGCAGGACGCGCAGGTGCTCCCCGGTCGGGCAGCAGACGGACCACAGGTCCGTGCTTGCGACGATCCGATCGGGCAACTGCTCGACGGTGGTCCATCCGGCGGCGCCCGTCGGGTCCGGCGCCGGCTGCGGTTCGACGATGGTGAGTTCGGCCCCGAGGCCGCGCAGGACGGCCTCGTGCAGCCGTCCCGCGACGCCGAAGCCGACCAGGCACACGCGCAGGGGTGTCGTCACTGTTGCTCCGATGTCAGTGGCGGAAGTCCAGTGGTCCAGGGTCGGGCGAGCCCCGCCACGCAGACCCGCAGGGCGTCCTCGATCTCGTCCAGGCGGCCGAGCAGGAGCTGCGCGGTGCGGTCCCGGTGGAGCCAGAAGGCGTCCAGGTCGTCCTGGAGCGGCCTGGGGTCCAGGTAGTGCTCCTTGACGCCGTACAGGCTCCGCAGCAGGTGGGCCAGCCAGATCCGCGCGCTGAGCACCAGGTCCTGGGCGCGGGCCCCGGGATGCTCCGCGGCGTACGCGGACACCAGCCGGCAGGCGTTCTCCGGCCAGCTCGACGACTCGGCGACCTGCTCGGGAGGGAAGGCGATCCGGCCGATCTCGTAGGCGGCCAGGAACGGGTCGGGCGGGCGGAAGTCCACCACCGCGACCAGCCGGTCGCCGTCGAACATCAGGTTGAGCGCGCTGTAGTCGCCGTGCAGCACCTGGCTGGTCAGCGGGGGCAGGCCGGTCAGCAGGCGCGGGACGGCGCGGATCAGCTCACGGCGGCGCCGCAGGATCTCGGCCGAGCGGAGGTCGAACGCGCCGGGGGCGGGCAGCGCGTCGATCCGCGCCAGCAGCCCGTCGATCCGGGCCCTGGCCGCGCCCTCGTCGAAGGCCAGCCAGTCGCGGGTCTGCCGAGGGAGCCCCGTGGGGGCGGGGTGGCCGGCGAACCGGCGGTGGATCCGGGCCAGGGCGGTGCCGGCGGCCTCGGCCTGGCCGGGCGTCAGGCGCGGCTTGGAGCTGCCCGGTTCGACGTACTCCCACACCGACAGCGCCAGCGGCCCGTCGGTGCTGACGGTGCGTCCGGCGGTGGTGCGGAGCGGCCGGGGGACGGGGACGCCGGCCTCCGCCGCCTGCTCGGCCAGGTCGATCGCCGCCGCTTCGGCCGTCAGGTCGGCCTCGGCGGGGTACTGCTTGACGAACAGTCGGCCGTCCGGCCCGTCGGCCCGGTAGTTCCGGGTGCCGTGTCCGGCGTGCAGCTGCGTCACGTCCCGCACGCCGAGCCCGTACCCGGCGGCCAGGGCAGCGACGACGGCGGCCGTGTCAGATCGTTCCATGGTCTTCGCTCTCCCCCCTGAGGTGGTCTCCGCCTTGTGTGCCGGGGTCGGGTGCGCCGACGCCGGATGCGCCGACGCGGTGTGCCGGCCCGCTGCCGCCGGTTCCGGCGACGAGCAGGTGCGCCTCGGCGATGGCCTCCCAGGGCCCGGTCTCGTCCGGTTCGGGCCGACCCCACCTGGTGTCGGGGTGGGCGGCGGCCAGTGCCAGCGACGCCGGCAGGTCGGCGGGCGACTCGTGCAGGTAGGCCGGATGACCCTGGGTCATCTCCCGGATGCTCGACAGCGCCGGGGCGACCAGCGGCACCCCGCACACCACCGCCGTGCCGACCGAGCTGGGGTGGATCGCCTGCGTGAAGAACCGCTGCCCGCCGTCCGTGCGGTAGTTGCAGACGGCCACCGCGGCCGCGTCGTGCAGGTGCCGGACGTGGCCGGGGTCGACCCGCCCGGCCCACCGGTGCACCCGGTCGCTGCGGCGGGCGAGGTCGGTGACGGCGGCCTCCAGTTCCTGGTCACGGCAGGGACCGACGACGTACAGCTGCCCGTCCGCGACCTCGGCCCGCAGGAACGCCTCGATCACGCCCGGGACGTCCTTGTAGGCGGAGATGTTGCCGGCCAGCAGGAACGCGCGGCTGTCCGCCATGGCCGCGGCCAGGCGGGCCGGCCCGGGCGGCAGCGTCGGCGCGGCGGGGGCCGGCAGCCCGGCCCAGCCGCAGACCGCCACGCGGCCGCCCACCCCGGGCAGGCCGCGGACGTGCGCGGCGTCCGCCCGGGTGTGGCACAGCACGGTGTCCGCGACCGCGAGCAGTCCGGACACCACCGCCAGGTCGGCCTCCGACGTCTGCGGCACGTCGATGGGGTAGAGGTTGTGCACGGTCCAGACGATGCGCCAGCCCTGCCGCCGCAGCCCGTACAGCCTGCGGACCAGCTCGGCGGCGAGCACCGGGTCGGCCGTTCCGCCGGCGTCCCGGTAGAGGCGCTTGAGCCGGTGCAGGTTGAGCACCCCCGGAGCCTGTGCCTCCAGTCCGTCGAGTCCGGGCTGGAAGCGCAGCTCCATCCGGCCGCCGACCGCCCTCTCGAACTGGGTGAAGTACGGGCTCGGCCAGCGCGGGTAGTCGGTGACCACCACCCACGGTACCGGCGGGTGCGGGACGGCGGCGGTCACCATGTGTCCCCCAGCCAGGTGATCGCCTGCCGGTAGCGGGCCAGGCAGGTGGCCGGGGAGCGGTCCGCCCCGGTCCACTCGAAGGCCAGCTCGATCTGTGCGCCCCGGGCGGCCGCGTCCCGCGCGGCCTGCAGCAGCAGCCGGTGACCGGGCGCCGCGAACCCGTCGCCGCGGTCGGAAAGGTGGACGGCCGCGGCCCGGGCGACGAGCCGGTCGGCCAGGGCGCGGTCCGGCGCCGGCGCGCAGCGGTCGAACTGCAGCGAGTCGGCCAGCAGTGCGGCCTCGGGCAGCAGGTCGAGGAGCCGGTCGGTGAAGTCGAGTGCTTCCGGCGTGAACCAGTCCGGCGAGTGCGGTTCGATCAGCAGCGGCCGCCCGCGCAGCCGGGCCGACGCGGACCGTGACCAACTCTCCGGCGGATCCGTCGCGAGCACCCGCACCGCCCGGGCGCCCAGCGAACCGCCGCGCTCGGCCAGGGCGTCCAGCTCCGCCAGCGCGGCCGGGTCGTCGGCCAGCAGCGCGGCCAGCTCCAGGTCCGCGGTGACGGCGGTCACCGGTACGGTGCGGTCGGCCAGTGCGCGCCAGGCGGCCAGCTCGGCCGGAGCGCGCTCCGACAGGTGGTGGCCGCGCGGCCCGCCGCGCAGGTGCACGAACGGGACGGCCTGGGCGGCGGCCCACGGCAGCAGCTGCTCGGGCGGCAGGTGACGGACCCCGATGCTGTACAGGCCCAGCGGCGGACGCCCCTGGCGGGTCACGACGCGCTCCAGTCGAGCAGCAGCAGCGGCGGCTGCGGACGCCGGCCGGCCAACAGCGCACGGTACAGCTCGGGCGCGTGGTCGCCGGGGGTGACATGGCACCAGTCGGCGAACTGCTCGGGGGCGAACCGGGCCGCCAGCCAGTCGCCGACCTCCCGGAACCGGGCGACGCGCTCGGCTGCCCGGCGACCGCCCAACTCGTGCATGCCGAGGACCCGCAGGGAGGACCGGTGCACCAGCAGCGGGTCGAGCGGGGCGGCGTCCTGCGGGGTGCCCAGCAGCCCGACGGTCGCGCCGGGTGCGGCAGCGGCCAGCGCCTCGGCGAGCCGGCTGCCGGTGCACTCCAGGACGAGGCCGGCCGAGCCGTCGGCGACTGCCGGAACCACCCGTACGCCCGCCAGCCCGGCCACGGCGGGCCACGGCCGGGAGGACCGGACGTCCACCCGCGCCGCGCCGCGCCGCAGCAGCTCCAGGACCGCGCCGAGCGCGACCGGGCCGCTGCCCAGCACGACGGGGGGCGGGCCCGCCGGATCGGGAACCAGGTCTCCCAGGCCCAGGGCCGCCATCAGCTGGAACCGCGCGGCCGCGGCGACCAGCGGTCCATGGGCGGTGCCGAGCGCGTCGGCGTGAGTGGGATCGACCCAGCCGCCGTGCGGCGCCGGGGCGAGCACGACCTCTCCCGAAGCCGAGGCGGCCATCGCCATGTAGCCGGCGGCCCTGGTCTCTCCCGGGCGCCCCGTACGCAGCCGGCGCAGCTCGGTGCCGGGGCTCAGCAGGCTCGCGGTGCACGCCCTCGCCCGGTCGGGCCGGGGGCCCGGCGCGGGCGGGGTCAGGAGCACCTGGCCGTCGCGGAACCAGAGCCGGGCGCCGGTCGCCGCGGCCTCGTCCCCGCCGTGGTGGGACGTCGGCCCGACGTCCGACGGCCGGCCCTGCTGCTGATGGGGCTGTGGCATGTCCTGCCTTCGCTCGGTGGTACGGATGGTGCCGGTGATGCTCTGTCAGGCCGGGACCGGGACGAGGACGTCCTCGATGCCCGCGGCGATCTGACCGGGTGTGCCGAGCGCCGAGAGCACGGGAACCCGGTCCGCCAGCCGCGTCGTCAGCGCGAGCCGCGCCCGGGTCAGCTCCGGCGGCTCCAGGCAGCGCAGCGGTGTGTCGTCGCAGCGCAGCACCCGGTCGAGTTGGTGGCCGCTGGCCTGGTAGAGCCAGGAGTGCCGCAGCTGGCGTTCGGCCCACCGGACCAGCGGCGACTCCCGCTGGTCCACCCGGACGTGGACCAGACGCACCGTCCGCCGAGCGGTCGGTGCGGCGTGCGCCGGTGGCAGCAGCGGCGCCAGATCGGCGGTGTCGTCCGGTGCGAGCGCCGGTCCGGGCAGGTACCGGCGGGCGGTGCCGGGCAGGTAGCGGGCCACCTCGGCACTGCGGACCACGAAGGCCGTGGTGCCGCCGAGGTACTCCGGGGAGCCGTCCGGCAGGACCCGCAGCAGGGACACGTCGCCGGAGAGCGGCTGCCAGCCGCGCTCGTGCAGGGCGAGGGCGGTGAGGGTCTTGCCCGCCCCGTGGCCGCCGAGCAGCAGCAGCACCTGGTCGTCGCGGGCGGCGGCGACCGCGTGCAGGGTGAGCACGCCCCGGCCGAGGTGGCGGCAGTGCAGCACGGCGTTGAGGAACCGGCGCACGTCGTCCGGGGCGGCGGTGTCCGGCAGCAGCGCCGTGTCGAAGTCCGGGTCGGTCCGGAACCCCGCTGCTCGCGGTCCGGTCGCCGGGCGTGAGCCGCAGCCGCAGCCGGCCACGGCGGCGCCGGGCAGGTGCGGGACGATCCGGGGCCACGCGGTCCGCAGGGAACGGGGCAGTTGCACGTGCAGCGGGCCGGCCGCCGTGGAGACGTCCCAGCTGCCCTCGGCGGGTGCGGTGGGCGGCGTGGTCATGCCGTACGGTCCTTCGGTCGGCGCTGCGCGGCGGCCACCAGGTCGTCGGCGAGGTCGGCGACGGTGCTGAACTCCACCGGGGCGAGCGCCTCGCACCGCCGCAGCAGCCGGGTGGTGTACTGGGCGAACTCCTCGCACCAGGAGGCGTCGGCCCGCACGAAGTCCCACCAGTGGAAGGTGATCACGCCGATTCCGGTGGGCGCCGCGATCGCCATCACGGACTCGGCCAGCTCCTCGGCCGGCGGACCGGCACGTCGCACGCGCTCGTAGGAGACCCCGGTCGTCTGGTAGACGTCCAGCGCCGTGCCCACCAGGCGGTACGGGCGGCGCCGCTTGGCCTCGGCCCGGTGGTCCGGCCGGTCGGGGTCCAGGCCGAGTGCGGAGACCTCGGCGTCGGTGACGGCGCGGGACACGTGGAAGCCCTCGGCGAGGCACTGCTCGCGCAGCCCGGGATCGATGTAGTTGTGCGGCGGGATCAGCGTGCGGGTGCCGAACCGGGACCGCCAGCCGTGCAGGCAGTCGGTCAGCCGGGTGACCCGCCCGGCGGAGGGGGCCACCAGCTCGGCGACGGCGGGACCGGCCGGAGACCGGTGGTCGGCGTGGGTGAGGCCGTGCAGGGCGACCTCGGCCAGCCCTTCGGCCCGGCGGCCGTCCAGGTAGTCCAGCAGGCCCGGGTGGGTCGCGGTGGAGCGGGCCGCGGCAACCTCGCGCGGTGAGGCGACCGGGCCCAGGCAGCCGAGGGCGGGGAACGGGATGGTGCCCAGCACGACCGGGCGGCCTGCCCACACCCGGTCGTCGAGTGCCCGCAGGGCGGTGAGCGGGGTTCGGCCGTGGACGTCGTCCAGCCGCAGGCAGAGGGTCACCACGGCCGGTCCTCCTCCCGGTCGGTCGACCGAGCGTCACGGCCCTTTTCCAGGAAGGCGAGGGCGGCCCGGTACAGCTGCTCGTCCACCAGTTCCTGGCCGACCAGCAGGAAGTCCGCGACCGGCGCGCGCAGCAGGACTCCCGAATCGAAGTCCTCGATCCGGGCCACCTGCCGACCGGGGTGGTCCGCGTCGCGCAGGTGCAGGCCGTGCACCGGCAGCCCGAGCGCCATCCGTCGACGGACGTCGCCGTCGCCGTCGCCGTCGGCGGGGGTGACCGGCGTGCTGCCGGCCCTGCGCTCGGTCTCGGCCCGGGCCGCGTCCCGGAGCGGCTCCATCAGCGCGGGGGCGGGCTCGGTGAGCAGCCGGGGCCGGGCGCAGGCGTACTCGACGAGTTCCAGCAGCTCCGGTGCCAGCAGGTACTCCCGCGCCGCCGCCACGACCTCGGCCGGGTCCGGCGCGTCGGGGGAGCCGAGCAGGACCGCCACGTCGATGGCGTCCTTCACGCCGAACGGGTGCTGGAACCTCTCCTCGGCGAGCGCGAGCAGGTTGGCGACCCCCGGATCGGTCGGCGCCCCGGCGCGGACCGGGACGTGCCGCAGGTCACCGGCGTGGACGAGCGTCGCCACCTCGATCTTGAGGTCGGCGTCGAGCAGCGGGTCCGGTGCGGGCCAGCACAGGGTCGCGACCAGGTCGCGGACCGGCCCCCGGGCCAGCACCGAGACGTAGAGCAGGTCGGGGCTGTACTCCGCGGCGATGCCGCGCACCACCCGCCACAGCGCCGCCTCGTCCGGTACCAGCAGGTCCAGGTCGCACATCGACCGGACCAGCGGACGGGGGTACCAGCGGGCCAGTGAGGGCCCCTTGACGACCCGTGCGGCGCCGGTCCGGGCGGCGGCCGCCGCGACCTGCTCGTAGCGGGCGATCCGCCCGCGGGCCCGGCTGACCTCGTCCCGGGAACCGCTGCCGAGGGTGTGCCCGTCGGCCTCGGCCACCGAGAGTGCGACCGCGGCGAATCCGGGAGAGACCGGGCGGGCGGCCCGGACCACCGCGCGTGGCGTGGCGTCCTCGTCGAGGCCGAGCATGGCGCGCAGGTTGTCCAGGTCGAGCGTGAACCGGGCGAGCGGTCCTTCGGTCTTCATCGGGCACCTCCGGTGCCGTCCTGCGGCAGCGGCATGCGCCAGTAGGTGTGCCGCAGCCGCCAACCGGTGGCCAGGAGCGAGTCGAGGACCCGCGAGTGCCCGGTGTCCGGCCCGGCCGGGCGGGCGTGCACCACGTTCCGGGGGTGCACCACGTTGCCGACCAGCGGCAGGCCCAGGTCGTCGGCCACCGCGCGGGAGGCGTCGACGAGCGCGGCGGTGGTGGCCCGACGCAGCTGCGGGGGGTCGATCAGGATGTCCAGCAGCTCGACGAAGCGCCCTCCGTCGACGTCGTCGCCGGCCTCGCACAGCAGCGTGGCGTGGCCGATCGCCGTCCCCGAGGACCGTGCGATCAGCGAGCGCCGGTCGGGGGCCTCGATGATCTGCTGCGCGTGCCGGCGGGCCGCGGCGTCGTCGACGCTGCCGTGCTGGCCGGCGTTGTGGAACGCCTGTACCAGCCAGCGGGCCACCTGCTCGTCGTCCCGCCGGTCGGCCGGGGTGATGGCGATGCCGTCGGCCGGGGTGCTGGCGATGCCGTCCGCCGGCGAGGCGGCGGCGCCGATGTGCTGGACGTAGCTGAGGTGGCGTTCCCACGGCTCGGGCATCCGCAGCTCGGCGGGGGTGCGGACGACCGCCAGGCGGCTGTCGGGGAAGTGCTCGGCCAGGAGCCGTGCCAGACGGCGGGCGGCGGCCCGGTCGGTGAGCAGGGCCGGGTCCGCGTACTCGACCAGGCACTGCTGTTCGCCGCTGAGCGGCTCCTGGTACTCCCCTGCCACGCAGGGGTGCCCGTCCAGGTCGACGACCAGACCCGCCTCCCCGGCGGCCCGCCAGTACTCCTCGGAGATTCCCTGCGGCGTCATCGTGCGGCCTCCGGGCGGACCACCAGGTTCAGCTCCGCCAGCAGATCGGCCGCGCTGCGGCGGATGTCGTCGGCGGTGACCGAGCGCAGCGCCGCGGTCTCCTCGTCGGTCGACAGGGGGGCGCTCCGGTCGAGTCCGCGCTGGGCCAGCAGACGGGCGTTCTCCAACGGGTCCTCGGTCTGCAGGGTCAGCCGCATGACCGCCTGCTTGCGTGCCGCGTCCAGATCGGCTTCGACCGGTCCGTCGGCGGCGAGCTGTTCGAGGAGCCCGACGACGACGGCCACCACCTGCGGGCCGTTGCGCGGTTCGGTGCCCACCAGGACGCGCCAGGCACCGGCCTCCTGGTAGCTGCGGGACCAGGAGGCGAAGGCGTAGGCCAGGGCTGCGTCGCCGCGCAGTGCCCGGTAGAGCCGGGAGGACGGGCTGGAGCCGAGCAACTGGGCGAGGACGCTGAAGGCGTGGCGCTGCGGGGCCGTGCCGGCGGCGGACCGTCCTCCCAGAGCGAGCCAGCAGAAGTCGTCCTCCGGCCAGCTGACGTCCAAGTCGCGGCGCAGGGCCGGCAGTGGGCGGTCGGCGCCGCGCTCAGGCAGCGGTCCGGCGGTGCTCGCGACCAACGGTGAGCTGCGGACCACGGACTCCACGGTCGCCGCGGACAGGCCGCCGACGCTGACCAGCGCCATGCCGCGGCGCAGGAAGTTGTCGTGGTGAATCGCCGCCAGGCCCTCGGGGTCGATCCGGTCGAGCTCCTCGACCGTGCCGCCGACCGGTCGGCCGAGCGGATGGCCGGCGAAGATCCGGGCCAGGAAGGCGTCCTGCACGACGTCGCTCGGGTCGGCCGCGGCGGAGGCCAACTCCTGGAGCACCACCCGGCGTTCGCTCTCCAGCAGGGACGGGGTGAGCGCCGGCTCGGCGATCGCGCCCAGCAGGCGTTCGAGCACCGCCGGGGCGTCCTCGGTGAGCACCCGGGCCTCGAAGACCATCGCCTCCAGGCCGGTGATGGCATTGGACTCGCCGCCCCGGCGTTCGATGTACTCGCTCACGGAGACGGCGCCGGACGCCGGCGCGGTCATCAGCAGGTGCTCCAGCAGGTGGGCGGCCCCGTTCGCGCCCTCGGGGTCGTGGCGGGCGCCGAAGCCGACGGCCAGGCAGAAGGAGGTGGTCCGCAGACGTTCGTCGGGGCGGCTGAGCACGGTGAGCCGGTCGGAGACCGGGTGACCGTGGAGCCGGATGCTTTCGACGGCCTGGGGCACGGGGCACCTCTTTCGGACGACTGCCGGGCCTGTGGGGGCCCGTAGGGCTGGTTGAGACTTCTGCGACGTCCGGTCGACGTCGGATCGGAAGGGGCCCCGCCGGGAAGGGCAGTGCCCTCCCCGGCGGAGCGGTCCGTCACATGGCGGACTTGATCTTGATCTTGTCCAGACGCGGACGCAGGCTCACAGCGTGCTGACGCTCCATTTCTTCCCCTCCTCCCGGATGCAATCGGTGGTGAATCGCGACCGGAATGCGGCGCATGTTCACCGGGTGCTTCGAATCAACCATGCCGACCGCTTTCCATGCAAGCCTTCTCCCGGAATTCTCGACAATTGTCGACCCTCGCCGGACCGGCCGAAAAATTGGCATGCCAAAGCCGTCGGCCGGGCCGGATGAATTCTCCGGAAGGCCGACACCGCCGTGCACGAAAAAAGGTCACCCCGTCCCGTCGGGGCGTCGTTCTACCGACCGAATCCCAGGGAGTTACTGACCGAATTCCAGGGAGCCGTCGCGCCGTCCGCGCTCGGCAAAGAAATGGAATGCCAGGACGGCGATGCCCAGCCAGACCGCCCCCACCAGGACGACGGCCGCCGCCGGCCGCCACACCTGCCCGGCCGGACTCCCGGCGGCCAGCGCGGTCATCGCCCGGTTCCCGTAGGTGACCGGCATCGCCTCCGCCAGCAGGCGGATCGGGCCGGGCCAGTAGTCCACCGGCACCTGAATTCCGCAGAAGGTCATCATGGCCAGATAGGCCACATTGGACGCGATGTTCCGCAACTGGGCGGCGTTGAGCACCAGCACGCTGAGCACCAGTCCGAAGCAGTAGCTCGCGACGGCCGTCAGCAGTTGCAGAATGATCACCGCGGGGATCTGCGCCGCACTCCAGTGCAGGCCGAACAACGGCCCGAGGGCCAGCAGCGCGACCGACGACGTCGCGACCCCGCTCGCGATCCACTGCAGACTCCGGCCGAAGAACACCGGGGCGAGTTCAGCCGGCGAGGCGACCAGCAGCGGAAGGGTGCCCGCTCTTCGCTCCCAGACGCTGGAGGCGACGACCATCATCGACTCGATCACGCAGGTCATCACCGAATTGCCGATGAACCGGGCCTGGGAGTGCCCCGGCGAACCGAGCACCTGCCCGGCGAGGGTGAAGAAGACGACCTGGGAGAGCATTCGGCCGACCCAGCCGAAGGTCCATGACTTCCAGGTGTAGGTGGCCGCGAAGTCGGCCGCCGCGTTCCGCGCGCTGTAGGCCACCACGCGCAGCGGCTGTACCAGTGATGTCATGCCTGCCCCAGTGTGCCCAGGACCCGCACCCGCCGCAGCACCTGCCGCATCAGCAGCTGACCGGCCACGAAACCGGTCGCGCCCAGCACCAGCACCATGGCCAGCCGGCCGGCCAGTTGGGGTACGTCGGGCGGGGCGAGGGAGTCCCGCAGCAGCCCGGCTCCCCAGTAGAGGAAGACCGCCCGGCTGAACGGCTGCAGCCACCCCGGCAGGAGGCTCACCGGCACCAGCACCCCGGCGAGCAGGTAGACCGGGTAGCTCAGGGTGTTCTGGAAGATCCGGGCGGAGCGGGCCAGCACGAACACCGCCGCCATCATGGTGGCCGTCCCCGCCATGGCGAGCACGGTGGCCGCCAGCGCCGCCACCAGCACGGCCGGATGGGGGACGGGCACCACGATGCCGAAGCAGAGCCACCCGACCAGCCAGGTCTCGACGAAGGCCAGCATGCTCAGCGCGACGGCTGCGCAGATCCGGCCCATGATCACGACCGACAGCGGGGCCGGCGTCGCCACCAGGGCCTCCAGCCGCCCGCCGCTGCGCTCGCTGCTGATCAGGTCGCCGGCCACGAACAGCGACATCGTCCACACCGCGATGAGCACCGGGGCCGCCACTGCGTACGGCGTGAGGGCGGAGCGGGCCGCCTGCTGCGTCATGGAGAGGAACATCAGGCTGAAGAACGGGGCCGTCACCAGCACGGCCAGGTCGCCGGGCGAGCGGCGCATCAGCAGCAGTTGGACGCGGAAGGAGGCGGTGAACGTCCTCATCGGCCCACCGCCATGCCACGGTCCCCGATGAGTTTGAAGTAGACCTCCTCCAGGCGGGGCCTGGTCGTGGCCAGCGAGGTCACCCCCCGGTCGACGAGCAGGCCGATCACCGCCTTGGTCGCGTCCGTGCCGGCGACCTCCACCCGGTACCTGCCCGGGGAGAGGGTGGTGACGCCGACCACCCCCGGCACGGCGTCCAGCCCCTGCGGCGCCTCGGCGGCGTCGCTCTCGAACTCGATCCGCTCGTTGCTCGACACCAGGGCGCTGAGCGCCTGCGGGTGCTCGGTGGCCAGCACGCGCCCGCCGTCGATCAGGGTCACCCGGTCGCACACCGCCTCGGCCTCGGCCATGTCGTGGGTGGTCAGCAGGATCGTCCGGCCCTCGGCCTTCAACTCGGCGACCAGCAGCCGGAAGTCGCGCGCGGCGACCGGGTCCATGCCGGTGGTCGGCTCGTCCAGCAACAGCAGCCGGGGATCCCCGACCAGCCCCCTGGCCAGGTGCAGCCGCTGCTTCATGCCCCGGGAGAAGCCGTCGACCTTCTCGTCGGCGCGCTCGGCCAGGCCCACCCGGGCGAGCAGCTGCTCGGTCCGGGACAGCACGGCCCGGCGCGGCAGGCCGTACAGGGCGCACCAGTAGTGCAGGTTCTGCCGGGCCGTCAGCCGCGAGTACAGGCCGCGCTCGCCGCCGAAGACCACACCGACGCTCCGGCGCACCTGCCTCGTCCTGGACACCACGTCCTCGCCGAACACCCGGACACTGCCCGAGCTGGGCAGCAGCACGGTGGCGAGGATCTTGCACAGGGTCGTCTTGCCCGCCCCGTTGGGACCGAGCAGCCCGTGCACGGTGCCCTCGGCCACCAGGAAGTCGAGCTCGTGCAGGGCGACCACCTCGCGTCGCTCGGCACGTCGACCGCGCCCGAGCGCGTAGCTGCGCCGCAGCGCCACGGCTTCCACGGCGGTCACCGTGCCACCTCCGCGAGCCCCAGGGCGTCGCACACCTCGGCCAGGAACTGCGGCATCCGGTCGTTCACGTCGCGCCCGTAGCGCACCCGGACCGCGGGAAGGCCCTCCAACTCCCGGCACAGCGCCGGGCCCCCGCCCTGGACCGGGGCCGGAAACCGGGACCGGTCGATCAGCCCGAGGAAGTCGGTCATGAACTTGAGTTCGCCCGCATCGGCCAGGAACTGCCGGCTCCACCCGGCCGGCCGGTCCAGGACCCGCTCGATGGTCCAGCCGCGCCGCTCCTGCTCCGGCTGCGGCAGCACCACCGCGGCGGGGACCGCCTGTCCGACCATCCGCGCCCCGGTCAACTGCTGGAACTCGTCGAGATCGAGGTAGACCCGCTTCCGGGTGGCCCTCCCCCACGGTAGCGACTGCGCCCCCTCGAACGATCCGGTCGGCGTGCCGTGCCGCCGTAGCGAGGCCTGCTCGAAGCGGGCCCGGGCCGGATGGCCGATCAGTGCGGCGGTGCTGACCCCGAGCCGGTGCGGCCACCCGTGCACGCGCACGGGCAGGGCGGGCCGCTGCGGTGCCCCGGCGAGAAGGAGCAAGTCGTCCGAGACGACGTCCCACTCGGCGCGGCTGCCGGCGAGGAAGCTGAGCGAGGACTTGCCGCCGCCGCTCGGCGCCAGGAAGAGCAGCGCCCGGTCGGCCCGGGACACGGCAGCACCGTGCAGGAAGACGGCGCCGCCGGCGCGCACCCCGGCCGCCAGGACGAACTTGAGGAAGCGCACCGCGGGCCTGAGCGAGTCGGCGTCGTCGCAGCACACCGCGAGCTCGACGGCGGCGTCGCCGGGGACCGCGCTGATCAGCATCGGCGGGTGCAGTCCGTCGTCCTGGACGACCGTCACCCGTTCGGCGCCGTGCTCCAGGACCGACACCTGCGTCTCGTCCAGTTGGAGCCGCGGCGCCCGCGGGTCGGCGGTCGGCAGGGCGTCGGGCGCCGCCGCCACCACGCGGACCGTGAAGAGGTCCGGGTCGGGGTCCGGGGTGACGGCGAAGGTGGGGCTGAGCAACCGGGCGGCCCAGACGTCCAGTCCGGGCACCTCGGACTCCACCCTGATGGCGGCGCCGGCCACGCTCAGGCCGAAGAGCCGGCCGCCCCCAAGCCGGGCCGGGGAACCGGTGCCCTCCGCGCCGGGTATTCCGGCCTGGTCTTTGGTGTGCATGGTGCCACTTCTGCAGGAGGAATATGAGCTTCCAAGAGGTACACGATGAATGGACGGATGACCAGGGGCTACAAGGGCATTCGTCGGCGCACTACAGGGCGTGGCCGAAATAATGCCGTGATCGACCCGATGTCGATGCCCAAGGATTGAACCACCGCCGCACCGAGAACCGTTGGGCCCGATCCGCGGCCCCGGCCGGACGGAGCGGTCCCGGAATTCTGCGGGAATTGAACCTCGTCGCACCCGGGAACCGTTACGCCTGTCCGAAATCCCCGCCGAACGGCGGGTCGGAATCCCCGCCGAACGATAGGCCGGATCCCCGCCGAACGGCGGGCCGGAATCCCGAGAGCGCGGCCGGCCGGCGCGGGTCGCCCGACCCCGACCCCGACCGCACCGTCCCGCCGGGCTGAGCCCGGAGCCGGCACACCCCTCCCGAGCCGCTCGCCAACTGCTTCGACTCCCTTCTCGGTGGAGCGCCGGACGAGGAGCCGGTGGGCGAAGCCGTCGGCCGGCGCCTGACCGGTGACGGTGACGGTGACGTCAACGACGGTCCAGTCGTAGTACCGCTGCCCTTTCGCCCCCTCGCCGCAGCTGCGGCGCTCCCACCGGTCGCGGCTGGTGGCGCAGTGCAGCAGGTCCCCGGCCCGCGCGGCCTTCGGGGCACCCGGCTCCGGCTTGCCCGCCACCCCGGCGATCGGCAGGTCGACGGGCACCCCCACCACGTAGCGCACCGCCTGCTGGTGGAGGAAGGCGCGCAGATGCGGGTCGCGCCCGTAGCCGGAGTCCGCAGCCATGAAGGAGAAGGGCACCTGCGCGGCGAGCGCGGCGGCGAGCATCGATGTCGCCAGGGCGGGCTTGGTGGCGAAGGCGACGGAGGGCGGAACCTTGGCCTCGACGCGGCACGCGGCGTCGAGGCCCAGGACTCCGGCAGGCCCCCCGGGCAACGGGCTTCTCAAGTGACGATGTCTCAGATTGCGATTGAGACGGTCTCGAACGCCCTGATCGCAGGGATGAGACGGGTGTTGGGACACCCGGTGCCCATGGAGACGGCCAGGCGGTTCGTCGGGAGGGGACACACTCGTCCCGTGAGAGGCCGCGCCGGACGACGCCGGTTCCCGGCTCGTGCAGCGGAGTGCTGCCGACCGCGGCGACGGTCGGCGTCGACGGCTTCTCCAGACCCGAGAGAACTCTTCATACCTTCCAAGGAGTGCCCACGATGAGCAGCCTTCGCCGACGGGCAGCGACCGTCTTCGCCGCCACCACCCTGGCCGTGGCGGGGGGACTGACCCTCGCCCCTGCCGCGTCCGCCGCCTCCAGCTGCTACGCCAGCAGCTGTACAGGCCTGGACCCGGCCAGCACGACCTGCCAGTACGACGCGTACACCGCGCGGTACGGCACCGTCGCAGGGCGCGGCATCGAGCTGCGGTACAGCCCGTCCTGCCGGGCCGTCTGGGCGCGTTCGGTGGCCGGTATCTTCGGGGACAAGCTCGATGTCCAGAACTCGAACGGCACCTACCGCTGGACGATGGTCCAAACGCAGAACTCCTGGACCACGATGGTCAACGACGCCAACGTCACCGCGCACGCCTGCCTGTGGGTCCAGAACGGCTCGGAGTACAACTGCACCATCGACTACTGAGCCTCGTCAGCGTCGCCTCTCCAGGGTGGGAACGGCTGCGGCCGGTGACGCCACGCCGGCATTGACGGTAGCCACTGCGCGTTCGACGGGACACCTCAGCCGGGCACGGGCTCCGGCCGGCAGATTCCGGGATCACCACCGTGATCCCGCGACGCGGACGCTCGGACACTGCCAGGAAGAACGGCCTCGATCTCTCGACGCATGACAGCGAAGGCCCCGCCCGCGGGCGGGGCCTTCGTGCTGCCGGTCGGCGCAGCAGCGGCTGAGTCGACGTTCCAGTTGTGAGGCAGGTCGGCGTCGCAGAAGACGCAGACGTAGTGTTCCTCCCTCACGATGTTGTGCCCCTGGCATTCGGGGCAGCGTCGGAACACGACCTCGTGCGTGAAGCCGGCCGGCTGCCGCAGGCCGGCCCGGTCCAATGCCCGGGCCACGGCCGGCCAGGACGCGGTGTCCGGGCAGTAGCCGGTGGACTGGTTGCTGACCCCCTCCACTGCCCACTGTCCGGACTCGTCCTGGAAGCTCATCTCGCCGGCGCTCAGCACCGGCTCCCCGCTCGCGCAGGCCACGTGCTCACTTCGGCGGGGAGCCAGCAGCAGGACCCCGTCGGCGTCGATGACGAAGGTGAAGGGATCAGCCAGCTCTTCTGCGGTCCGCTCCGTCACCCATGTCGCGAAGTCAGCCGCGGTGCGGATGCGGAAGCCCCCGTGCCCGGGTCGGACGGCAGCCCTCAGCTCGGCTGGTCCGACGTACCGGTAACGACGCGACACGCTCATGCCCCCAACCTAGCCCCCATCGCAGCGCCTCGGCCTCGGGTTCGAGGGCAGTCGGATCCTGGGGGTGTGGGTCCTGGCCTTCCAGCGGGCCACCGGGTGCCGGGCGAGGACGGCGTACAGCGTGGGACCCGCTCACGACCCGGACGGAACCATGACCCCCCGCCCGCGCGTGGACCACGCAGCAGCGCAAGGGGGGCCTTGGATGAGCACGTCCAGCATCATCGGCACGGTCGGGATCGTGGTCCTCGTCCTCTGCGTGGCCGCCATCGTGGCCGTGTGGCGGTCCGGGACGCCGTTCCCGCCGGAGCGGCCGGGCCCGCCGGGCTGTGTCGCGTGCGGGCACAGCACGTACAGCCATGGCTCCCGCGGCAGTTGCAGCGAGACCGAGTACGACGGCTCGGACCGCTACGACGGCGGCGGCAACTGGATCGGCACCTGGAACGAGCATTCCTGCTCGTGCCCCGGCTTCAGGACGGAGTGAGGCGACCGGCTCGGGTGGAGCGGTCGACCTCCGCCATCAGCACCGGCACCCCGGTCTCCGGCGCCCGGAGCACCGCGCCCGGCGCACCCTGCGCCGGCCGTGGACCTGCGCCTTGCCGCCCCGGCGGATCACGAGTACCGGCAACCCATGCCGCATATCTATACGAACCATGGCAAACTGGGCGCAAGTGATAGTGCTCTACAGAGGAAAATCACCCATGACTCATGGAGCCCACCCCCACGCTCCTACCATCCGCGCAAACATCGACCGGGCCCGCGGCTGCGAAGAATGCCGCAGCTGGGGCACCGTGATCACACCCGAGGGCCGCCTCGAGCTGTGCCCCAGGTGCCAGCCCCCTGATTAAGTGGAGCAGGCGATCGCCGAGCAGCGTTTCGACAGCGATTCGGAAGGCACCTGAACCGGATACTCACGAGAACGAACCCGATCTCTCACCCCGCCCCGCCCTGCCGCCGTTACCCGCGCTTCTCGAACCGGCGCTCCAGTTCCTCGTGCCAGCGAGCCGCGTTGCTGCCGTCCAGCTGACCGGCAAAGGCCCGGTAGACGGCCGGCACCAGAGCCTCACGGTCGGCGGGCTCCGCCGAGGCGATCGCCCAGAGCGCCTCGGCGGTGTCGTTGTCCAGACCGGTGCAGGAACGCGGTCCCCCGCCTGCGAGCACACGCTCCAGTTCCCCGTGGAAGATCTGCCGCAGCTCCTGGTCGGTCGGCCGCCTGTGCCGCATCCCGCCCCCCATCGACGTCGAACTCGAACTCCCCGTCCTCCGGAAACGACACGGTTACCCAGGCCCGTGGTTCCACATACCGGCTTCGGCTCGTCGGGGCGGGCAGCACCAACGGGCCCAAGTCCCTTACCGCAAGGGCCTGCACACACCCCGGGCACTCCGGCC
>NZ_JBHJUK010000135.1:0-24443 GCF_042266225.1 Kitasatospora sp. NPDC056181 | reverse complement strand
TGCCCCCCCCCCCCTCTTTCGTACCCCCCACACCAATTTTCGCCCCCCCCACCACCTATATCTACCCCCCCCCCCCTTTTTCCCCCCCCCCGGGCGGCGCCCCCCCCGGTAGGGGGGGGGCCCCCGCGCCGTTGGCGGGCCGCGTACCGCTTGCGGGCCGGGCACCCGGGCGGACGCTCAGGAGACGAGGGTCTGCTCGTCCAGCTCCGTCAGCCGCACGGTGCACAGGCCGCTGCGCTCGGTCTTCACGTCCGTCACCTTCAGCTGCGTGCCCGGCAGGAGGATGAACTCCTCCTCGCCGGTGAAGGCCGAGAAGCTGCGGATGCCCACGGCGCGGGCGGGTTGCACCTCGAAGAGCGTCCGCCTGCCGCGGCTGCCGAGGAACCCCCGCGCCACACCGGGCTCGGACGTGCACGAGGAGACGCCCCACCACGTCACGGTCCGCCCCAGCGGGTACTGGGCGCGCAGGTCCAGCGACACCCCGCGCCACAACGGCTCGGTGCGCACCGGCAGTTGGGACACCGCCGAGAACAGCAGCCGCAGGTACGGGAGGTACGGGACGAGCCTGGCCCGGTCCGGGGAGCGCAGCACGGCGTTGATCTCCCGGTAGAACGCGGACTCGCAGGTGTACAGGTGGAGGGCGGCGATCGCGTCGGCGGAGAGGCCGCCGGACGCCCCGTCCACCCGTGTCCGGCCGAACTCGTGGGACTGCCCGACGTGCCGGTCCAGCCCGGCGAGCAGCCCGGCGACCGGGGCGACGGCCTCGCGGAAGTCCATCAGCGGGGTGTCGAACACCCCGGTGATCTCCGGGAGGACGAGCCCCTCGTCCTTGACGCTCGCGAGCCGTTCCAGGTAGAGCTGGTGCAGCTCCATGGTGGAGGCGATGAAGGCGCCCATGCGTTCGGCGGTGCCGCCGTCAGCCCCGCCGGCCTCCGCGGCGCGCTCGTTCCAGCCCTTGCTCGGGAGCCAGTCGATCTCGTCGGCGCCCTGGGAGGCGAGGGCCGCGTTCACGGTGGCGAAGTGGTCGTCGTCGCAGAAGATGTCGCCCTGCGCGGCGGGGTTGGCGTGGTCGATGTGCCGGACGTCGACGTCGGGGTACTTCTCCTGGAGCCGGAGGACGACCTTCTTCAGGTTGCGCGCGTGGGCCCCCCACCACGCGAAGACGACGCCGCGGTCCTCCTCGTCGGCGTCCTGCTTGGCCCTGAGGATCTCCTCGACGATCCGCTCGGCGACGGGCCGCCAGAAGACGGCGTGCCGGTCGGTCCCCCGCGCCTCGTCGGTGCCGGCGGTGAGCGAGGCGTTCAGCAGCAGGACGCCCTGCGTCAGCATCGCCTGGAACCACTCCGGCGGCTGGACGGTGTCCTCCTTCTTCAACAGCGCGCGTATGTCGGCGATCGGGGTCTTCTTGGGGATGCCGTACTTCCACATCGCCGCCGCCTTGATGATGCAGCGGATGCTGACGACCCTGCCGAACTGGCTGTCCTTCCAGTCGTGGAAGGTGTTGTCGAACATCGCGATGCCGGTGGCGCTCTCCGGCCTCGGGTACGGGTTCTGGCCGAAGACCACGACCTTCCACTTGTGCGGCGCGTGGGGCTTGAGCGCCTGGAAGGTCAGTTCGCGGACGGGGACGACCTGCTGGCCGCGGCCCGGGCCGATGAACGCGGCCGCGTCCGGCTGCGCCTCGATGACCGGCTTCAGCAGCGGGAGCCAGGGTTCGCCGCCGCCCGCGAAGAGCTCCGCGAGGGCCAGCGGGTCGGCCGGGTCGGGCGTGGCGGGGGCGTTGGCATCGCTCATGGCGGAGGACTCCGAACTGTCGGACGGTGCTGCGGGAAGGGGGACGACCGGCGCGTCGGCCGGTCTCCCCGTGACGGTTCCGGACACTACGTCAGGCCACCGACAGCCTCCGCCGATGCGGGGATCCGGGCTCTGCGCCGGCCGGCCGGGGGGAGCGCCCCGACCGGCGGGAACCCGGCGACGAGTGTCGGTGTCAGTGGGGCCCGCTAGCTTCGTGACCGGTAGAAGGACCGTGCCTCGAACGGGGAGTGAAGCATGAGCGTGAACCGCGTACAGCCGCCGCTGAAGGTCGTACTGAGCGACGTCAGTGCGACGGTGGTGGAGGCGTGGCGGGCGGCGTTCGCCGACAACCCCGAGATCGCGATCCACCAGGGCTCGATCCTCGACCAGCAGGTCGACGCCTGGGTCAGCCCGACCAACTCCCGGGGGCGGATGGACGGCGGGGTGGACGCGGTCGTCAAGCGGCACCTCGGGGCGGGCATCCAGCTGCGCGTCCAGCGGGCGATCCGCGCCGGGTTCGGGGGGCGCCTCCCGGTGGGGAGCGCGGTCTGCGTGCCGTCCGGGGCGGCCAACCCGCGGTTCCTGATCTCGGCGCCGACGATGGAGGAGTCCTCGCAGAACGTCAGCGAGACCCTGAACGTCGCCCTCGCGTGCGCCGCCGCGTTCCAGGCGGTCCACCGGCAGAACGCGCAGGCGCCCGGCAGCATCGGCTCGGTGGCGCTGGTCGGCATGGGCGCGCGGACCGGCCGGGTGCCGGCGCGGGTGTGCGCCAACCTGATGTGGTCGGGCTACACGCTCTTCAACGACCACTGCTTCGAGGACTACGACGACCTGCGCAGCACGATCGTCGCGCAGCTGGACGACATCGAGAACGCGCCCGTCGAGAAGCCGGTGCGCATAGCGCCGCCGGCGCGCCGCACCGCCCGGCGCTGAGTCCGGCGGCCGGCCCGGGGGTCAGGCCCCCGCACGGGTCCGGGCCGGCCCCGTGCGGGGGCCGGCCCGGACGCCGCGGTCAGGAGAGGTCGAACCGGTCGAGGTTCATCACCTTGTCCCAGGCCGCGACGAAGTCCGTGACGAACTTCTCCTTCGCGTCGTCGCTCGCGTAGACCTCGGACACCGCGCGCAGTTCGGAGTTCGACCCGAAGATCAGGTCGACGCGGCTGCCGGTCCACCGGAGCTCGCCGGTGGCGGCGTCGCGGCCCTCGAACGTGGCGGCGTCCTCCGTCGCCGGCGTCCAGGTCGTGCCCAGGTCGAGCAGGTTGACGAAGAAGTCGTTGGTCAGGGAGCCGGGGGTCGCGGTGAAGACGCCGAGCGGCGTCTGACCGTGGTTGGCGCCCAGGACGCGCAGGCCGCCGACGAGGACGGCCAGTTCGGGCGTGCTCAGGGTCAGCAGGTTGGCGCGATCGATCAGCCGGTACTCGGCCGGCAGCCGGTCGCCCTTGGCGATGTAGTTGCGGAACCCGTCGGAGCCGGGCTCCAGCGCGGCGAAGGACTCGACGTCCGTCTGCTCCTGCGACGCGTCCGCGCGGCCCGGCGTGAACGGGACCTCGATGTCGAAGCCGGCGTTCCCGGCCGCCTGCTCGACGCCCGCGGCGCCCGCGAGCACCACCAGGTCGGCGAACGAGATCTGCTTCCCCCCGGTCAGCTCCGCGTTGAAGGACGTCCGGACGCCGTCCAGGGTGCGCAGCACCGTCGCCAGCCGGTCGGGGTCGTTGACCTCCCAACCGCTCTGCGGCTGGAGGCGGATGCGTCCGCCGTTGGCACCGCCGCGCTTGTCGCTGCCGCGGAAGGAGGAGGCGGCCGCCCACGCGGTGGACACCAGCTCGGAGACCGACAGGCCGGAGCCGGCGACGCGGGCCTTGAGGGCGGCGACGTCCGCGGCGTCGACCAGCGGGTGGGTCACCGCCGGCAGCGGGTCCTGCCAGAGCAGCTGCTCGGTCGGGACCTCCGGGCCGAGGTACCGCGCGACCGGGCCCATGTCACGGTGGGTCAGCTTGAACCACGCCCGGGCGAAGGCGTCCTTCAGCTGGTCGGGGTTGGCGAGGAAGCGGCGCGAGATCGGCTCGTAGACGGGGTCGAGGCGCAGCGAGAGGTCGGTCGTGAGCATCGTCGGGGCGTGGCTCGTCGACAGGTCGTGGGCGTCGGGCACGGTGCCGGCCCCGGCGCCGTCCTTCGGCTTCCACTGGTAGGCGCCGGCGGGGCTCTTGGTCAGCTCCCACTCGTAGCCGAACAGGGTCTCGAAGAAGCTGTTGTCCCAGCTCACCGGGGTGGCCGTCCAGGCGCCCTCCAGGCCGCTGGTGATCGTGTCGCCGCCCTTGCCGGTGCGGAAGGTGCTCTTCCAGCCGAGGCCCTGCTGCTCGATCGGGGCGGCCTCCGGATCGGGGCCGACGTTGTCCGCCGGTCCGGCCCCGTGGGTCTTGCCAAAGGTGTGGCCGCCGGCGATCAGGGCGACCGTCTCCTCGTCGTTCATCGCCATCCGGCGGAAGGTCTCCCGGATGTCGCGGGCCGCGGCGATCGGGTCCGGGGTGCCGTTCGGGCCCTCCGGGTTGACGTAGATCAGGCCCATCTGGACCGCGCCGAGGGGGTTCTCCAGCTCGCGGTCGCCGGTGTAGCGCTCGTCGCCGAGCCAGGTGGTTTCGGGGCCCCAGTAGGTGTCCTCCTCCGGCTCCCAGGTGTCCTCGCGGCCGCCGCCGAACCCGAAGGTGCTGAACCCCATCGACTCCAGGGCGACGTTGCCGGCCAGGATCATCAGGTCGGCCCAGGAGAGGCTGCGGCCGTACTTCTTCTTCACCGGCCAGAGCACGCGGCGGGCCTTGTCGAGGCTGACGTTGTCCGGCCAGCTGTTGATCGGGGCGAAGCGCTGCTGGCCGTCGCCGGCACCGCCGCGGCCGTCGCTGATCCGGTAGGTGCCCGCGCTGTGCCACGCCATCCGGATGATCAGCGGGCCGTAGTGGCCGTAGTCGGCCGGCCACCAGTCGTGCGAGGTGGTGAGCGCCTCCGCGATGTCCCGCTTGACGGCCGGCAGGTCGAGGGCGAGGAACGCCTTGGGATAGTCGAACGACCCGCCGAGCGGGTTGGCCACGGCGGGGTTCTTGGCGAGCACCTTCAGGTTGAGCCGCTCCGGCCACCACTGGCTGTTCCCGCCGCCCTGGGTCGGGTGCAGGGCCCGCCCGTGCGGGACCGGGCAGCCGCTCGCCTCCTCGGTCTTCGCATCTACGACGATTGCATCGTGGTTCTCAGACATGGGAATCCTTCCGTACAAGGCGGATCACGGTGTTCAGGAACTCGAGCGGTGGAACATTCGGGGTGCCGGCCCCTGTCGTCCCCTGCCGTACTGGGGTCTTTCTGCCCCCAGGCTATCCCCGGAACCGGTCCCACGATGGACGGATTGCAGGTCGGGAAGCGTGTCAGCCTCTATCCGATCGGAAATCGGATATCCATTTGATGCGCTTCCGGTTTCCCGTCGGACTGAATTGGTGAACCGATATGGGCGGCCTCGCGGGGCGGCCGCGAGGCGCGCCGCCCCGCCCGGTCACGAGGACGTCGTGGCGCCCGGGCGGGTGGTGTGGCGGGCGCGGGAGCGACCGTTGTCGGCGCTGAGATCGGTCAGGGCCTCGGTGAGGATCTCGCGGGCCTCGTCGGCGCGGCCCTGCTCGATCAGGGCGGTGCCCAGCTCGGTGAGCGTCTTGGTCATGGAGTCGGGCCGGCCGACCGCCTCGAAGTGGTCCAGGGCCTGCCGGTAGGCCTTCTCGGCGGCGGGCCAGCGCTTCAACGCCGCGCGGTCGAGTCCGAGCTCGTGGGCCGCGAAGGCGGCCATGAGGTGCGGCAGCGGCGAGGACCAGAGCTCCACCAGTTCCAGGGCCCCGGCCAGCGCCAGCCGGCGGTGCTCCACCGCCTCCTCGACCCGGCCGGACTCGCGCAGGCAGTTGGCCGCGCCGCGCAGGGTGACCAGCCGGCCCAGCAGGGCGGACCGGCTGGACACCGTGGCGAACACCTCGCCGGCCTGGTGGTAGGTGTCGATGGCTTCCTGCTGCCGGACCAGGAACCGCAGTGATCCGGCGAGGTAGATCAGCGCCCAGCCCTCCTGCTCCCGGTCGCCGATCTGCCGAGCCGACTCCAGGGCCTCGCCCGCGAGTTCGGCACCGCGCCGGTACTGGTGGAGACAGGTGAAGTAGGTCCAGGCGAGGTAGTTCAGGTGGACGGTCTCGGCGAGGCGGTCGCCGCAGGCCCGGGCCGCGTCGACGGAGAGCTGGAAGACCTCGGCCCAGATGTCCCAGCTGATGAGCCGGTCCGAGAACCAGTGCATCGCCTCGGCGGTGTCGATGACCTCGCGGTGCCGGCCGGCGGCGAAGGCCTGCCGCATGGCGGCCAGCCACTCCGGGCCCTCCTCCTCCAGCCAGCGCGCGGCCTCGCGCAGCGCCCCCGGGGCGACGGCCGATCCCGGTGCGGCGCCGAAGCCGCTGCCGGGGTCCTGGCGGAGCTCCTCTCCGGGGCCGGCCCCGCGGGCCTCGGAGCCGGAGCCCGAGCCGAAGCCCGAGCCCGAGTCGGAGCCGGAGCCGGAGCCGGAGTCGGAGTCGGGTCCGCCCTCGACGTCCGGGTCGAAGAGCCGGCCGGCCTCGGTGGCGCGGCGCAGCAACCAGTCCCCCGCCCGCGCGCGGACGGCGTCGAGGCCCTCCGGGGTCTCCTCGGTGGCGAGCAGCTCGCCCGCGTAGAGCCGGACCAGGTCGTGCAGCCGGTAGCGCTCCGGGGTCGACAGCTGGACCAGCCCGGCGTCGGTGAGCTGCTCCAGGTGCCGCTCGGTCCGCGGGACGGACAGGCCCGCGTAGGCCGCGACCACGGCGGCGGAGACGTCGTACCCGGCGGTGAGGGCGCAGCGGCGCAGCACCAGCCTGGTCTCGGCGGGCAGCTTGCGGTAGGAGAGGGCGAAGGCCGGCCGGACCGCCAGGTCGCCGGTCGCCAGCACGTCCAACCGGTCTTCCTCGGCGGCGAGTTGGCGCACGAGGTGGCCCACGGTCTGCTGCGGGCGGGCTACCAGGCGCTGGCCGGCGATCCGCAGGGCGAGCGGCAGGTAGCCGCAGAGGCCGGCGAGCTCGGCGGTGGCCTCGGGCTCGGCGGCGATCCGCTCGGGGCCGGCGATGCGGCCCAGCAGGAGCGCGGCCTCGGCGGGCGTGAGGGCGTCGAGCCGCAGGCGGTGGACGGATTCGAGCCCGGGCAGGGTGTGCCGGCTGGTGACGATGGTCAGGGCCGGGCCGGTACCGGGCAGCAGCGGCCGGACCTGGCCCTCGTCGGCGGCGTTGTCCAGGACGAGGACGAGCCGCCGCTCGCGGACCAGGGCGCGGTAGAGGCCGGCCCGCTCCTCCGTGCCGGCGGGCACCGTACCGTCCGCCACGCCGAGGGCGCGCAGGATCTGGCCGAGGGCTTCGCGGGCGGTGACGGGCTCGGGGGCCATGCCGCGCAGGTCGAGGGAGAGCTGCCCGTCCGGGAAGAGATGGGCCAGGGTGTGGGCCGTGTGCAGGGCGAAGGCGGTCTTGCCGAGACCGGGCTGACCACTGATCAGGACGACTCCGGGGTGGACGTGTTGGCCCTCCCCGGCCCCCTCGCCTTCGCGGGCGGGTGCGCCCTCGCGGGCCGGTACGCCCTCGCGGGCCGGTACGCCGTCGCCGGCCAGGGTCCCGATCAGGGCGAGGGCGTCATCGCGGGCGGTGAAGTCGGCGATGTCGCGGGGCAGGGCCAGGGCGTACGTCCCGGCGTCGCCGCCCCCCGCGGCGGCGGCCACCGCGGGGGTTGCGGGCGCGGCGGGGGTTGCGGGCGCGGCGGGGGTTGCGGGCGCGGCGGGGGTTGCGGGCGCGGCAGGTGCTGCGGGCGCGGCGACGGCCGGGGCACCGACGGCGCGGGTTCCCCGGGGGCGGCCGGCCCGGGCGGCCTCTTCGAGCGTGGCGGCCCGGCCCGGGTCGAGCCGCAGGGCGACGGCCAGCGCCTGCACCGTCCGGCGCTGGGGGCCCCTGGTGCGGCCTCGTTCCATGTCCCCGACGGCGCGCAGGCTGATCCCGCTCGCCGCGGCGAGCTCCTCCTGCGTCAGCCCCGCCCCCACCCGGTACCGGGCGAGCAGGCGGCAGAACTCACCGGCCTCGTCGGTGTCCGCCCCCGTGCCGTCCGTGTCAACCATGTTCCGCCCCGCTACTGCCACTACTTCTGCCCCCACTCGTGCCGAATCGGCCGTGTGAGGCAGAAGTATGCCCCGTCCGCCCCGGTCCACCGCCATCGGCCCAGGTCAGAGCGGTCGGGCCCACCCGGGCGAGACGGCCGGCCGGGGTCTCGGGACGGCAGTTCCACCGCGTGGATCTGCCGGTAGTTCTGCCTGTGGAGGCGGTTCGGGGCGCACCCTGCGGGGCCACCCGCCGGCCCCGCCCCTGGGCACGTACCCGGGGAGGAGGCCGGCGGGTGACCGAGGCGACGGAGCGGTGCTCGCGCGGGCCGCCCTGCGGGGCGCGCCGGAGGGCCCGTACGGACCGGACGCAACGTCAGGAACCGTCCCCGGAGGGCGTGTACGGGCGCGTACGGGCGCTGACGGAGCCGCCGGGCACGACGGCCGCACGGGCGGCTCCGGGCGCGGCGAGGAGCGGCCCGGAGCGGCGGTCCGTCCTGCGCGGCCCGGTCAGTGCTGCGCAGCGGGGTCCTTGGTCGCCGGAGAGGTCCGTCGTACGCGGCCCGGTCAGTGGTCACCGGCGAGGAGCGCCTCGGCCTGGCGCCGGACCGCCGCCGCCTCGGCGGTGCGGCCGACCGTCTGGAGGAGGTCGGCGAGCAGGGCGTGGGAGCGGTGCTCCAGCGCGGCGTCGCCGACCGTGCGCCCGAGTGCGACGGCCAGCTGGGCCGAGGCCAGGGCGAGGCCAGGGCGGCCGAGCGCGTCCAGGGCGCGGGCCCTGGTCTGGGTGGCCAGCACCACGTCCGCGCCGCCGGGGCGGGCGGTCGCGGCCTGGAGTGCCTCGTCGGCGTGGGCCAGCGCCGGGCCGGGTGCGCCCGCCAGCACCAGGGCGTCGGCGAGCCCGGTGAGCGCCCCGGCCAGCAGGTGGCAGCTGCCCGGCGTCCGGGCGTCGGCCACCAGGGCGGTCAGCAGCGGCACGGCCTGCTCGTACCGGCCGGCCCGGACGAGGGCGTCGGCGACGCGGACCCGGCAGCGGTGGCGCAGCCCCGGGTCGCCGGCCCGGTCGGCCGCGGTGACCGCCCGTTCCAGCTGCTCGGCGGCGCCGCGGAACACCCGCCGGTCGACCAGCAGGACGGCGAGGTCGGTGGAGAGCCGGGCCACGGCGGCCGGATCGGCGCAGGCGCGGGCGGCGCGCAGGCCGGCCTCGACGGTGGTCCGCCAATGGGTGCGGTCGAAGTCGGTGCGCTCGTAGAGGCGGCCGGCCCGGTGGGCGAGCCGCCAGGCCTCGGCGGTACGTCCGTGCTCCTCGGCGCAGAGCACCACCGCCCGCACGGCGCCCTCCTCCCGGTGGAACCAGTCCTCGGCGTTCCGCGCGCCGGCCGGGCCGGACGCGGCGGCCGGGGTGCTGCCGGGGGCGTCGGACGCGGTCGCCGTCAGGTAGTGGCCGATCAGCCGGTCCAGGGCGGCGAGCCGCTCGTCGCAGCCGAGGTCGGCGGCCAGCCGGGCACCGTAGCGGCGGACCAGCCCACGCCGGGCGTAGCGGCCCGGGGTGGTCTCCTCCAGCAGGTGGACCGCGTCGAGCCGGGCCAGCAGCGTCCGGGCGGCGGCCGGCGGCAGGTCGGCGAGCGCGGCGGCGGTGCCGATCCCGACCACCCGGCCGGGGTGCAGGCCGAGCAGCGTGAACAGCCGGGCCGCGGCGGGCGGCAGCGTACGGTACGTCAGATCGAGGGCGGCCGTGATGCCGAGCGGGCCGCCGGTGCCGGCGAGCGCCGCGTGCCCCGACTCGTCGTCGGAGAGCTCCGCCGCGAGGTCGCCGAGCGTCCAGCCGGGGCGGGCGGAGAGCCGGGCGGCCGCGAGGCGCAGGGCCAGCGGCAGGCGGTCGCAGCGCTCGGCGAGGTCGACGGCGGCCTGCGGCTCGGCGGCCACCCGGGCCTCGCCCAGGGTCCGGGCGAGCAGGTCGCCCGCCTCGGCGGGGGTCAGCACGTCCAGCGCGAGCGGGGTGCCGCCCTCCCGAGCCAGCAGACGGCGCAGCCGGCTGCGGCTGGTGACGACGGTGACGGGCCCGGGACGGTCGGCCGGGGAGCCGGACTCGGCCGACGGGTCCAACTCGGCCGGGGAGCCGGACTCGGCCGGCGGGTCGGGCAGGAGCGGGGCGAGTTGCTCGTACGAGCAAGCGTCGTCCAGGACGAGCAACAGCCGACGGCCCGCCAGCAGCTCCCGGTACCGGCGGGCCCGGTCGTCGAGCGCGTCGGGCAGCTCGTCCTCGGGGACGCCGAGGGCGGTCAGCAGGGCGCCGAGCACCTCGGCGGGGTCGCGGGGCCCGTCCTCGGCGAAGCCGCGCAGGTCGACGTGGAGCCGGCCGTCCGGGAAGCGCTCCGCGGACCGCTGCGCCCAGTACTGGACCAGGCCGGTCTTGCCGACCCCGGCCGGCCCGGTGACCAGGACCGGCCGGCCCGCGGGGCGGGCGGAGACCGCCGCGTCCAGCCGGTCGAGCTCGGCCGTGCGGCCGACGAAGCGCCGGTCGGCGGGCGGCGGCCAGGCCGGTGGCGGCCCCGCGGGCGCCGGGGGTCCGGGCCGGCCCGCCGGGCTCACGGGCCCCGCGTCGGCCGCCGGCCGACGGCCGAGCCGCGCGCCGGCCCGGCGCCGTTCGGGGCCGGGGGCGCCGGGCAGCGCGGACACCGCCCGGTCGTACCGGGCCGACGCCTCGTCGTACCGGCCCGCCTGGTCGAGGCAGACGATCAGCCGGGCGGCCAGGGTCTGCCGGGAGGGGTGGGCCGCCGCGGCCTCGGTGAGTTCCGCGACGAGCTCGCCGCCCCGGCCCGCCCGGCAGAGGCCGTCCGCCAGCCGGTCGAGAGCGCGCAGCCGCAGGTCGGCCAGGTGCGGGGCGGTCCGCTCCCGGAGCAGGGCGGAGCCGCAGTCGGTGAGCGCATCGCCGCGCCAGAGGGCGAGGGCGGTGCGCAGGAGCGGGAGCGCCGGGTCGTCGGGGTGCGCGCCGGGGCCGGCGGGGTCGGTGTGACCGCTGTGGCCGGTGTGGCCGGGCAGTTGCAGGCCGGCCCGGTCGCAGAGCTGCTGGAAGCGCAGGGCGTCGACCCGTTCGGGGTCGCCGGTGAGGACGTAGCCGGTGCCGCGGGTGCCGAGGGTGAGGGTGTCGTCGTCGAGGACCCGGCGCAGCGCGGCGACGTGTCCCTGGAGGGCGGCGCGGGCGGTGGGCGGCGCGGTGCCGTCCCAGACCAGTTCGATCAGTTCGTCGGTGGCCACGAGCTGGTCGAAGCGGACGGCGAGCGCGCTGAGCAGTGCGCGGCGCTTGGGGGCCGAGGGCGTGACCGCCGTCCCGTCCTCGCGCCGGACGGCGACCGGTCCGAGCAGGTCGATCCGCATGCGGCTGCTTCCCCCTCCCGCTCCGGGCGGGCGATCCGCCGGGCGGCATCTCTCCGAGCCGCCGGGAGCGGCTCGGTTCGCCTGTTGGTTTCGTCTGACGGCCCGTCTGCCGGTCCGATCGGGACGGGCGCCGCGGCCGGTCCCGTCGGCCGGACGGCCACGAGGTGCCGTCCGAGGTCGTCCGGTGTGTCCGGTGTGTCCGGTGCATCCAGTGCATCCGGTGCGTCCGGCCCGTCCGAAGGATAGGCCCGAGCCGGCCACCGGCACGCGCCGGGTCCACCGCTCCCCGGGCCGCGCCCCTCGCCGTTCCCCTCGTCCGCTCCCTCCGGCCGCTCCTTCCGGCCACTGCCCCGGGACCGCTCCCCCGGGGCCCGCCGTCGCGGTCCGTCCCGGCCCGGCCCTCCGACGACACCTGGTGGCACTACACTGCACCACCCGGGAGAAGCCCGGGCCTGGTCTGGACGGTCGGAAAGTGGGGGTACGGGTGCGGATTCGGCTCCTCGGTCCGGTGGAACTGCGGACCGGAGCGGCCGACTTCACGGCACTGCCGGGGGCGCAGCGCCGGGCCGTCCTGGCACTGCTGGCCCTGCGGCTGGGGCGGGTGGTCACGGTCGACGCCTTCTGTGAACTGCTCTGGGGCGAGTGGCCGCCGGCCAGTGCCCGGGCGGCGCTCCAGGGGCACGTCGCCGCCCTGCGCAAGGCGCTCGCCGCGACCCCGTTCGTGCTGCACACCCGGGCGCCCGGCTACCTGCTAACCGGGCCGTCCGACGAGGTGGACGCGCTGCGGTTCGAGGCGCTGGCCGGCCGGGCCGCCGGGCACGCCGGCCGCCACGACGGCTGCGCGGGCGCGGCCGGCTGCGCGGACCCCGACGGCTGCGCCGGCTGCGCGGCGGACGGCGCGGCTGTCGCCGTGCTGGAGGAGGCGTTGCGGCTGTGGCGCGGTGGTGCGCTGGCCGACCTGCCCGACACCGCGCCGCGCCGCGCCCTGGTGGAGCAGCTGGACCAGGTCCGCACCCGGGTGCTGATCGCCTGGGCCGGGCTGCGCCTGCGGCAGGGAAGCGGTGCGGCGGCCGTGCCGCTGCTGGAGCAGAGCGTCCGGGCCGACGGGCTGCGCGAGGAGGTGGTCGCGCTGCTGGTCCGCTGCCTGCACCAGGGCGGGCGGCAGGCGGACGCGCTCGCCGCGTACCACCGGGCCCGCACGCGGCTCGACGGCGAACTCGGCATCCGGCCCGGACCGGCCCTCCAGGCGGCGTTCGCCGAGGTGCTGGCCGGGGGCGGGGGTGCGCCGCCGGCTCCCCGCCGGTCCCGTCCGGCCGGGCCGGCTCCGACCACGCCGGGCCCCGGCCGGCCGGCGCCGCAGGCCCATCCGGTGCCGGACCAACTTCCGCGCCGCCCGGTGGACTTCGTCGGCCGGGAGACCGAACTCCAGTGGCTCGACCGGCTGACCGGTCCGGACCGGGCCGACGACGGACCGGCCCTGGTGGTCGGACCGGCCGGGGTCGGGAAGAGCGCCACCGTCCTGACCTGGGCGCACCGGGCGGCCGGGCGGTTCCCGGACGGCCGGCTCTTCGCCGACCTGCGCGGCTTCGACCCGGACGGCCCGGCGGACCCGGCCGAGGTGCTGGGCCGGTTCCTGCTCGCACTGGGGGTGCCCGCCTCCGAGATCCCGCCCGACGGGGCCGGCCGGGCCGCCCGCTACCGCGACCGGACCCACGGGCGCCGGCTGCTGGTGGTCCTGGACAACGCCCTCGACGCCGAGCAGGTCGGCGACCTGCTGCCCGGCGGGGCGGGCTGCGCCGTCGTGGTCACCAGCCGGGGCTCACTGGAGGGGCTGCTGGTCGCCGAGGGGGCCGCCCTGCTGCGCCTGGCCCCGCTGGGCGAGGCCGACGCCCTGCGGTTGCTGGAGCGCGGCCTGACGCCCGCGCGGGTGCGGGCCGAGCCGGCGGCCGCCGCGCTCCTGGCCGGACTCTGCGACCGGCTGCCGCTGGCACTGCGGATCGCGGTCGCCCGGCTGGCCGCCCGGCCGGAGTGGACGATCGCCGAGCTGGCCGACGAACTCGCCGACGAACGCACCCGCCTGGGCGCACTGGAGGCCGACGGGGTGGCCGGCGTCTGCGAAGCGCTGGAACTGACGTACCGTCACCTCTCGCTCGACGCCACGCTGTTGTTCACCCTCCTGGCGGCCCATCCGGGCCGGGAGGTGGACACCACGGCGAGCGCGGCACTGCTCGGCGCGGATCCGGCGCACGCCCGCGACACGCTGGGCGAACTCGTCGCGCACCACGTGCTCGCCGAGACCGCCCCCGGGCGGTACGGCCGGCCCGGTCTGGTCCGCCTGTTCGGCGTCCAACTGCTCACCGAGACCCCCGAGGGGTTCCGGCGCATCGGCACCGAGCGGCTGCTGGACTACTACCTGGAGGCCGCCCACCACTGCGGCGAGCAGCTGGAACCGGGCCAGGACCGCTACGGCGAGCCCGTCCACCCGCCGGCCGCGCTGCCGACGGCGGCCGGCACCCGCGGCGCGCTCGACTGGTTCGCGGCCGAGGAGCCGGCGATCCGCGCCCTGGTCACCGCCACCGCCTCCACCGACCCCGGGCGGTCCTGGCGGCTGGCCGCGGCCGCCTGCCCGCTCTACTACGGATCCAGCCGCTTCACCGACTGGCTGGACTGCCTGCGCGCGGGCGAGCAGGCCGCCCGGGCCTGCGGGGACCGGGTCGGCCTCGCCCTGCTGCACGGCGCCGTGGCCAACGCCCTGCTCGGACTGGAGCGCCGCCAGGAGGCGGTCGAGGTCGCCCGCAGGGCGGTGGAGGACACCACGCCCGCCGACGGCGCCGCACACCTGCGGGCGCTCGCCACCCTGGCGCTGGCCTCCGCGCTGACGGGCGACCCCGGTGAGGCCACCCGGCTGGCCGCCACGGCGGCCGCGCTCGCCGGCGAGGGCGGCGACCCGCGGCACCTCTCCTACGCCCTCGGCTACCAGGCCGGGGTGAGCCTGCTGGCCGGCGACGGTGCGGGGGCACTGCGCCAGGCCCGCGAGGCCAGGGCCCTGCTGCCCGGCCGTCCGGCCTCCAGCATCCAGCTCTGGTCGATGCTGACGGAGGCGCAGGCGTTGCAGGCGCTCGGCCGGTACGAGGCCGGCGAGCTGGCCTGGCACCGGGTGCTGGCCACCTGCGAGGAGGCGGGGCTGCTGCACCTCCAGGCGCTCGCCGAGCAGTACTACGCCGCCTTCCTGGTGGACCGGGGCCGCGAGCCCGAGGCGGTCGGGCGGATGCGCTCGGCTCTCGGCCGCCTCCGCTCGTGCGGCCATCTGGCCGGCGCGACCAGCGAACGGGCCGCCGCCATCGAGGAGGCGTTGAACGCGCGGGCCGGACGGATGCCCTGAGGAGCGGTCAGGTGACGCCGTCCGTCACGCACCCACCCCGGGTCGGACCGTCGCCGCCGGCGCGGTGCGGGTCTCCGTCGGGCCGTAGCCGTGTTCGGCCGCCAGGACCGGGCGCAGTGCGCGGATCGCGTAGAAGTTGCGGGACTTGACCGTGCCGGGCGGCACCCCGAGCCGGGTCGCGGCGTCCGCCACCGACCGGTCGTTCAGGTGCAGCTCGACCAGTACGGCGCGGTGGTGGTCCTGGAGGCGTCGCAGCGCCGCGTCGACGTCCCGGGCGACGACCACCTGGTCGTACGGGTCGTCGGCGACCGGGCGGTCCGTCGACTCCTCGCCGAGCACCTCGCGGACGCGGGCGGCGGCCATCCGGTAGTGGTCGATGGCGATCCGGCGGGCGACCGTGAACAGCCAGGGGCGGCTCTGCTCCGGCCCGGCCGCCAGCGCCTCGGGGTGCTGCCAGGCGCGCAGCAGCGTCTCCTGGAGGATGTCCTCGGCCTTGCCGCGGTCGCCGCCGGTCGCCCGCAGCAGCGCGCGCATCAGGTAGCCGCCGTGCAGCCGGTGGATCTCGGCGACGGTGTCCGGGTCGAGGGTCGGCCGGGCCCTGCGCGCCGCGGCGGCGGCCGCGGCCTTGGCGGCCTTGACGTCGGCGGTGGCGGTGCCGGCGGTCGCAGCGGTGGCGGTCACGGCGGTGGGCGGCTCGCCGGTCCCGGGGGCGGCCGCCTCGGGGGCGACGGACCGCGACCGGGGACCGGGCTGCGACGGAATGGTCGGACGTGCCGGGTCGGCCAGGCGGGGCGGGTTGGCCGGATGTGACGAGGTGGCCGGATATGACGGGGTGATGGGCGGCATGGGGAAGCGCTACCTCTCGGGTCGGGCAAGGGCAGGGCAGGGACCGACCGGATTCCCCCCGGCGGCCGGACAACAGGCTGCCGGGGGCCGCCAAGAGTGCACCAACATTCCGCCAACGCGTGAGCCGCGCCCGCTCACCCCCCGTTGAGCGCGCCGACCAACTCCTCGACCCCGTCCTCGCCGCGGTGCTCGATCAGCACCGCCACCCACCCGGCCAGCCGTTCCCGCTCGGCCTCCGACCAGGCCGGCGCGGACGGGTGCTCGTCGACGACCAGCGCCGTCGCGAGCCGCAGCAACGCGGGCGCGGGCGCCGGGCCCGGCCGCCCCTGCGGCCGGGCGCCCAGGGCGAGCCGCCGGGCGGCGGCGATCACCTCGTCCGCCGGCGCCGCGGGGACCGCCAGCGCGGGCGGACCGGGCAGGACCTCGGCCCCCTCGCGCACCAGCGCCGCAATGAACTCCCCTGGTCTCCGTCCGTCCGGCTCCATCGTTCTCCCTCCCCCGCCCCGAACCGGGACGCACGCCGACACTCCTCGGTGGCGCCGGCCGCAGGCCGGGCACCCCCCGAGGAGACGGTATCGAGTGGCCGCCGGATCCAGCAGCGGATTTCCGGCGGCCGTCCGCACGGCCGCCGGCCTCGGCGGCGGCCGGCGGTCCCGCAGCGGCCGGACGGACGATGGCTTCCCCCCGCCGCCCGTCCCGACCGCTGCCCAGGCCCGCCCTAGAACGTCGTCCAGTCGTCGTTGTCGGGCGTGTTGAGGGTCTTGATGCGCTCGCCGCCGGGGAGGTCGAAGGTGTCGGTGCCGATCTTGAACTTGCTCCCATCGGCCTTGCGGCCGTAGATCACGACCGTCTCACTACCCCGGCCGCTCAACGACACGCCGACGCAGCGCCCGGACTCGGCGACCGCCGTGGACATGTTGCCCCGCTTCGGGAACACCGCGTAGGAGGCGTAGTTGCCGTACGAGCACAGCACGAAGTTCTTCCCGGCGGGGATGTTCGGCTGCTTCGGCTCCGTCGGATCCAGGTCCCCGGCGTGCGCGGACGTGGCGCCGGTGAGACCGATCAGACCGGTGGCCATGAGCAGCCCGACCGTACGGACGGCGTGGGTCGTGGTGGTACGCATCTGGTCCTCCAAGCGCTACGGGAGCGCAGCGTGCGCCCGATCCGCTCAACGGGCCCGCCTCCAGGAGCGGTTCACCCGGCCGGGTCGGGGACCTCCGGTGTTCGTCCCCGGCCGGGTGAACGGCGCCCGCGGCCCGGGCCGTAGTTCCGGTCGGACGGCCCGCGCGGCGGCGGTGGTAGGGGGGCGCCGCGTACCGGGACACGGAGGGGCCGACGTGGCGACAGGAGACGAACGCGTGGCGGCCGACGAGAGCAGCACGGCGGTGCTGGTGCAGCGACTGGCCGAGGGCCCCGGCTGGGACCTCGCCCCCGACTACACCCCCACCCCCTGGCCGGCGCCCTCCCCCGGGGCGGCCGGGTCGAGGCAGTGGGCCGAACCCCCGGGCCACGACGACGGCGGTGCGGGGAACGACCCGGCGGGCCCGGGGGACGCGGGTGACGCGGGCGGCGCGGGCCGCGCGGGCGGCGCGGGTGACGCGGGCCGCGCGGGCGGCGAAGGCGGCCGGGGCGGCGAAGGCGGCCATGGCGGCGAAGGCGGCCATGGCGGCGAAGGCGGCAAGGGCGGCCATGGCGGCCAGGACCCCGGAGGGACGGCCGGCGGGGCCGTACGGCTGCCGCAGTGGTGGCAGCCGCTGGACGCCCTGGGAACCGTGCTGGTGCCCCCGGAGGCTCGGCCGGGTGCGGCAGGGCCCGCCCCGGCCCTCCCCGCGGCCTGCGCCCCGGCGGGACGGTTCTCCGGCCCTCCGACCCAGGTCCCGGCCCCGGCCCCGAGCCCGAGCCCGACCCCGACTCAGGAACCGGCCCCAACCCCGGCCCAGGTCCCGCCCCAGGTGAACACCCCGGTCCCGGCCCCGGTGGTCCCGGCCACCTACGCCGCCCCGGCCCCCGCCCCGTACGTCATGCCCGCTCCCGCTACTGCCCTTGCACCCCCCACCCCCGTGCCGCCCACCCCCGTGCCGCCCGTCGGCGCACCCGCCGCCGCACCCCCGCCGGCCTCCCCGCTTGACCACGCGCCCGCCCCGGCCGGGTCCGAGGGGGGCCGGCCGGCGGCCGACGCGCCGTCGCGCGGCCGGCGCGGCCTGGGGCTGACCTTCGGCCAGGGTGAGCGGGAACGCCAGCGGATGGTGGCCGCCATCCGTACCCCGCTGCGCAGTTCGTTCCGGATCGCGGTGATCGGCCTCAAGGGAGGCGTGGGCAGGACGTCGGCCACCCTCGCCCTCGGCTCCGTCCTCGCCGAGACCCGCACCGACAAGGTCATCGCCGTCGACGCCGACCCGGACGCGGGCACCCTCGGCCGCCGGGTCCGCCGGGAGACCGCCGCGACCGTGCGCGACGTGCTGGCGGCAGCACCCTCGATCACCGGCTACATGGACATCCGGCGCTTCACCTCGCAGGCCCCGAGCGGACTGGAGGTCCTCGCCGGCGACCCCGGCCGGGCGGCCTCCGGCGGGTTCGACGGGGAGGACTACCGACGGCTGATCGGCGTGCTCAGCAACCAGTTCCCAGTCGTCCTCAGCGACACCGGGACGGGCCTCCTGCACGGCTCCATGCGCGGTGTGCTGGACCTCGCCGACCAGCTCGTGATCGCCGCCACCGCCAGCGTGGACGGCGCGAACAGCGCGAGCAGCACCCTGGAGTGGCTGTACGCCCACGGCTACGGCGCGCTGGCGCGGCGCAGCGTGCTGCTGGTCTCCACCGTCCAGGGCGGCGGCCGGCTGATCCGGGCGGAGGACCTGACGGCCCACTTCGAGAGCCGCTGCCGGGGTGTGGTGGTGGTGCCGTTCGACGAACACCTCGCCGTGGGAGGGGAGTTCGACCTGGCGAAGCTGCGCCCGAAGACCCGTCGGGCGTTCTTCCAGCTCACCGCCGCGGTCGCGGCGGGGATGACCCCGGAGGCGTAGGGAGCAGGCCGCCCGGCCGGGCCGGAGTCGTCACGCCGACGGCCCGGCCCGGCCCTGCGTCTTGCCGACGGCCCGGCCCGGCCCTACGCCTGCCAGCGCCCGGGCCGCCAGTCCCGGCGCCTGCCGGAGGAGAAGACGTACCCGACGGCGCCCACCACCGCGACCCCGGCCAGCGTGGCGCCCGCCACCACGGCGGCCTGCCCGCCGGCCGGTGCGGGGGCGGGCGGCGGGACCGTCGCCACGGCCGCACGGGGCCCGGCAGCCGGTACGGCGGCGGCCCCGCCGGGGGCGCCCGCCTCGCCGGGGAGCACCGCGCCGACGGCGGCCGGCGGGTCCACCGTCCCGTAGCCGAGGCGGGCGTCCGGCAGGGCGGTGCCCGGGTGGTAGGCGGTGACCTTCAGCCGGTCGAGGAGTTGGGCACGGGTCAGGTCGGGCCGGTAGCCGAGGACCAGGGCCGCGGTGCCGGCCACCATGGCGGTGGCGAAGCTCGGTCCCGACCCCGTGAAGTAGCCCTTCCCGCCCGGGCCGACGCTCATCAGCGCGTCCCCGGGGGCGACCAGGTCGACCCGTCCGGCCGGGCCCGCGACATCCGCCGTCCCGCCTCCGGAACCGGCCACGGAACCGCCGGACCCAGCGCCGCCGCCCCCGGAACCGCCGTCGGGCGGGCTCCCGTTGGGCCCCTGGTCGGAGACGGCCAGGACCTCGGGGTAGGCCGCCGGATAGGCCACACCGCCGGACCCGGCGCCGCCGTTCGCGTCCGGTCCGGCCGGGGCGACCACCAGCGCACCCCGGTCACCCGCGTACCGCACCGCGTCCGCCAGGTCGTCGCCGCCGACGGGGACGGGCACCGCCACCGCGATCACCCGGGCACCGCCCTCGGCGGCGTGCCGGATTCCCTTGGCCAGCAGCCCGGTGGTGGTGTTCCCGACCTCGTCGGTGACGGCCACCGAGAGGATCCGCGCCTCGGGGGCGATCCCCGCGAAGCCGACGCCCTCCTGCCGCCGGGCGGCGATCAGCCCGGCGAGGAAGGTCCCGTGGCCGACGCAGTCCCGCCCCGCGTCCCCGGGACCGTACTCGCGCGGGCCGAGCGTCAGCCTGCCCGCCAGCACGCCGGACGCGGCGTCGACGCCGGACCCGACCACCGCGACGGTCACCCCGGCACCGCGGCTGAGCTGCCAGGCCCCCTCGGGGCGGAGGAAGGTCTGCGCCCACGGGGTCCGTTCGGTGCCCTTGTCGGAGGGGGTCAGACAGGCCCCCTGCCGCAGGGTGTTGCTGATCTGCGTCACCGCGGGGAGCGAGGCCGGATCGGCGCCCCCGCCCGCCGGGGCACCCGCCGAACCGCCGGCCGACGGCACCACCGGCACCGCCGGGACCGCAGGCACCGCCGAACCCTGCTTCCCGGGAACGGCGGGCGGCACCACGGGAACGGACGCGCCCGGCGGCGCCGGCGAGGCGGCCACCGCACCGGTGGCAGGCGCCAGCAGGGCGCAGCAGCAGAGCACCGCCGCGGCAGCCCCCCGACGGGCCCCCGCGCCGGCGCCGGCCCGCGCCCTCACACCGCGCTCCCCTGCCGCAGCCCCGGGATGTCCTGGGGCAGCAGCAGGCTGAGCTCGGACAGGTCGCCGATGTCGAGCCGGGCCAGCCGTCCGGCCTGCCGGGTCACCATCGCCTCCAGCGTCTGGCGGGCGAACCGGCCGTTGCCGAAGTTCCGGTCGCGGGGCACGGCCGCGCAGAGTTCGCCGAGCGCGGCCAGCGTCTCGGGGGTGCAGACGTAGCCGGACTCCTCCGCCTGGAGCCGGACGATGGTGACCAGTTCCTCGGCGGTGTAGTGGTCGAACGCGATCTGCTGGGAGAAGCGGGAGGCCAGGCCGGGGTTGGAGCTCAGGAAGCCCTGCATCTCCTCCTGGTAGCCGGCCACGATCACCACGACCTCGTCGCGGTGGTCCTCCATCAGCTTCATCAGGGTGTCCACCGCCTCCTGGCCGAAGTCGTTGCCGCCGCCGCCCCGCGGGGTGAGCGTGTACGCCTCGTCGATGAAGAGCACACCGCCCCGGGCGCGGTCGAAGGCCTCCTTGGTGAGCTGGGCGGTGTGGCCGATGTAGCGGCCGACCAGGTCGGCCCGGGCCGTCTCGATCAGCTGGCCGCCCGGCAGCACCCCCAGCTCGGCCAGGATGGCGCCGTAGAGGCGGGCGACCGTGGTCTTGCCGGTACCGGGCGGCCCCGCGAAGACCAGGTGGTGGCTGATCCGGGCGGTGGGCAGGCCGGCCTCCTCGCGGCGGCGGGCCTGCGTGATCAGGTTGACCAGGTCCTCGACCTGCTCCTTGGCGGCCGACAGGCCGACCATCGCGCGCAGTTGGTCGAGCAGTTCGGTGCGCCCGCTGTCGGCGCCCTGCCCGGCCTTCCGGACGGCGGCGGCGGCCTGTTCGCCGATGTCCTCGGGGATGAGCAGCGCCAGGTCGGCGTCGGCGACCTCGGCCAGGACGGCCAGCCGGGAGGCCTGGCGGTCCACCATCTCCTCGAACACCTTGCGGGCCGCGCGGCCGTTGCCGAAGTCCGCGCCCTTGGGCATCCGCTCGAAGTGCACGAGCAGGGCCTCCCGGGTGTCGTCGGCCAGTTCGTAGCCGTGCCCGGCGGCCGCGCGCTCGACGATGGTGACCAGCTCGTCGGAGGAGTAGTTGCGGAAGTCCACGGTGCGGCTGAACCGCGAGGCCAGGCCGGGGTTGGAGCCGAGGAAGTCACGCATCTCGTCGGAGTACCCGGCGACGATCACCACGACGTCGTCGCGGTGGTCCTCCATCAGCTTGACCAGGGTGTCGATGGCCTCCCGGCCGAAGTCCGGGCCGGTGCCGCCGCCCGACCCGGCGGAGAGCGTGTACGCCTCGTCGAGGAACAGCACCCCGCCCAGGGCCGACTGGAAGACCTCGGTGGTCTTGATCGCGGTGCCGCCGATGATCGACGCGACCAGGTCGGCCCGGGCCACCTCGGTCAGGTGGCCGCTGCGCAGGACGCCCAGTTCGGCCAGGATGGCGCCGTAGAGGCGGGCGACCGTGGTCTTGCCGGTACCGGGCGGCCCCGCGAAGATCAGGTGGCGGCCCATCGGCAGGGCCGGCATCCCGGCCAGTTCACGGCGCTTGGCCAGCTTGTTGAGGTTGACCAGGGTCGCCACCTGCTCCTTGACACCCTCCAGCCCGACCAGCGCCTCCAACGCCGCCTGCGGGCCGTCCGGGTCGGCCGGGGACGCCTCGGCGGGCCGGGGCGCCGCCGGCTCCGCGCCGCCGCCCGGCTCCACCGCCGGCTCCCCGGCGGGCGCGGGCGCCCGGCCGGTGTCAGCGGCAGCAGTGCCGTGCGCGTCGGCCCGCGCGTTCTCCCGGCTGGTCAGGTTCTCCACCGAGAGGCGGCTGCTGGGCCTGGTCTGGCGCAGTCCCGAGCCGCGGTTGCCGGTGACCGTGCAGTCGGTGAGCCGGATCGGCTCGTCCGACTCCGCCCGCACGCCGTCCACCGTGTTGTCGAGCAGTTCGCAGCCGTTCAGGGCGGCCCTGCTGCCGGCCGCCAGCAGGACGCCGTGCCGACGGTTGCCGTGCACCCGCGACCTGGCCATGGTCAGCTCGCCGCCGTCCTCGACCGACACCCCGTCGGTGCCGGAGTCGGCGATGTCGCAGTCGCGCAGCGAGGCGATGCCCTCCGCGCCGACCTCGACACCGGCCGAACCGGCGCCGCGCACGGTCGTGTTGCCCACCTGGGTGTTGCCGCCGTCGGCGATCCGCAGTCCGGCCCGGCCGGCCGAGGCCAGCGTGCAGGACTCCAGCCGCCCGCGCCCCTCCCGCAGCACCTCGACACCGTGACCGCGCACCTCGGCGACGTCCAGGCGGCGCAGCAGCGGATTGGCGCCGTCACGGATGCTCACCCCGGCGCCGGCCGCGTCCCGGATCTCCAGCCGGTCGAACTCGGGGGCGCTCTCGCCGGTCAGCTCCACCCCGGTCGCGCCGCCGTCGCGCACGGACGTCCGGTTCATGGACGGGCCGGAGGAGTCCTCGACCAGGATTCCGGCCGCCTCCGCGCCGGTCACCTCGCACTCCTCGAAGGTGCCCCGGGACCGGCCGGTCACGTGGATGCCGTGGCCCTTGGTGCGCGCCGTCCGGCAGCGCCGGACCAGCGGATCGGTGCCGCCGGCCAGCACCACGCCGTGGCTGCGGGTGGCACTGACGGTGCAGTCCTCCAGCACCACGCGGGCGGCCGAGCTGAGGTAGACGCCGACCGAGGTGTCCCGGACGACGGTCCGCAGCACCCGGGTGGAGCTGTTCTCCTCCAGTGCGATGCCCGGCTTGTCGGTGGCGGAGATCTCGCAGTCCTCGATCGAGCCTCGGCCCTCGCCGTTGGCGCAGACGCCGTTGCCCCGGGCGTCGCGCATCACGCAGCCCCGGATCACCGGGTTGGCGCGTTCGCCGATCACCACGGCGGAGCTGCCGAGGTGCTCGATCACGCAGTCCTCGATGACGCTCGTCCCGGTGGACGTCTCCACGATGCCCGCCCCGGCCGGGTTGACGACCCGGCAGCCGCGCATCGCCAGCGAGCCCTGCTGGCGGGTGAGCACGGCCGTCCACGAGTTGCCCGCCACCTCGCAGTCCTCCAGCGCGGCCTGCCCGCGGGGGACGTCGACGGTGGGCAGCTCCTCGTCCCGGCCCTGGAGGACGAGCCCGGTCAGCTGGACGGCCTCCGCCACCACCTGCACCACCGCCCCGCGCCGGGGTGAGATCCGCACGCTCCCGCGGGCGTCCTCGGCGGTGATGGTCACCATCTTGGTGATCACCAGGTTCTCCTCGTAGCGGCCGGCGCGGACGCTGATCACCGCACCGCTGCGCGCCGCCTCCAGCGCCTCGCCGATCGTGCGGTAGCCGCCGTCGCGCCGCTCCGCACAGACCGTCAGCACATGGCGCGTCATGGTGCGTTCTCCTCTGTCGTTCGTGGCTGTCGTGCCGTCGTGCTGTCGTGCCCTCGTGCTGTGGTGCTGTGGTGCTGTCGTGCCCTCGTGCTGTGGTGCTGTGGTGCCGTCGTCAGGTGGTGCAGGTGCAGGTGTGCCGTCGTGCCCGGTCGGTGCCGGTTCGTGCCCGGTACGGTCACCCGGTGCAGTTCGCCTTGATGGCGGAGGCCGCGTGGTGGGCGTAGGCCTTGGCGCCCCAGTCCTCGCCCCGGGTGTGCAGCATCACGGCGATCTTGCCGTCACTGAGCGGGAACGTCCCCACCGGGACCCACTGGCCGCGGTGGCCCACCTGGTTGACCTCGAAGGAGCCGACGGTCCCGGCGCCGGGGTCGGACTTGCTCTGCACCGTGTAGTACGTCGGGGCGCCGCCGACCGCCTTGATGTCACCGTTGTTGGGCACGTAGACGGAGAGGGCGCACTTGCCGCTGGTCACCGGGCCGGTGTTGAACGTGTACACCACCGAGTTGCCGTCGTCCGTGTTCGCCGAGCCCTGCATCGGCACCGAGGTGAACTTGCCGTTGCAGCCGTCCCCCGCGTAGCCGCCGGAGTTGGTCAGCCAGCCCTTCTGCCCGTCGTCGAACCAGCCGTACTGCTTGACGGTCGTCCCGGTGACGGCGCAGAAGGGGCCCGTCACGGCGGTGTAGGTCGGCGGGGCGGGCTTCGAGGCCACAGGGGGCGCGGGGGGCGCGGACTGCCCCGGAGGCTGGACCGGGGGCTGCCCCGCCGCCGGGGGCTGCTGCCCCTGGGCCGGCGGTTGCGGCTGGGTCTGCGGGGCGGGCGCGCCGGCTCCGGTCCCGGTCCCGCCGCCGCCCTGGCCGGTCGGCGCCGCACCGGCGGACTTGCCGGCGGTGGGCTTGGCGGAGGACGCCGGGGCGCCGGGCGCGACGGACTGCCCGGCGG
>NZ_JBHJUK010000134.1:1998-24834 GCF_042266225.1 Kitasatospora sp. NPDC056181 | reverse complement strand
TGCCGGAGCCGCCCTTGGCACCGCCGCGGCCCCGGCCGCCCGCCGCACGCGAACCGCGCCCGCCGGTCTCGCCGAGGTCCTCGACCTCCTCCGCGCCGAGCCCGGCCCGGGTCCGCTCCGACCGCGGCAGCACACCGGTGGTGCCCTTGGCGATCTTCAGCAGCTCGTACAGGTGCGCCGAGGTGGAGTAGGTCTCCTCCGGCTCGTTGAACGGCAGGTCCAGCGCCTTGTTGATCAGCTGCCAGCGCGGGATGTCGTCCCAGTCGACCAGCGTGACCGCGGTGCCGGAGGCGCCGGCCCGGCCGGTGCGGCCGATCCGGTGCAGGTAGGTCTTCTCGTCCTCGGGGCACTGGTAGTTGACGACGTGCGTCACGCCCTCGACGTCGATGCCGCGGGCCGCGACGTCGGTGCAGACCAGCACGTCGACCTTGCCGTTGCGGAACGCGCGCAGCGCCTGCTCGCGGGCGCCCTGGCCGAGGTCGCCGTGGACGGCGCCGGCCGCGAAGCCGCGCTGGGTCAGCTGGTCGGAGACGTCGGCGGCGGTGCGCTTGGTCCGGCAGAAGATCATCGCCAGTCCGCGGCCGTCGGCCTGCAGGATGCGCGACACGACCTCGACCTTGTCGAGCGAGTGCGCACGGAAGATGTGCTGCTCGATGTTGGCGACGGTGGTGCCGGTGTCGTCCGGGGCGGCGGCCCGGATGTGGGTCGGCTGGCTCATGTACCGGCGGGCGAGGCTGATGACCTGGCCCGGCATGGTCGCCGAGAACAGCAGGGTCTGCCGCTTGGCCGGCAGCATGGTGAGGATCTTCTCGACGTCGGGCAGGAAGCCCAGGTCGAGCATCTCGTCGGCCTCGTCCAGGACGAGCGCGCGGACCTGCGCGAGGTTCAGCTTCTTCTGCCCGGCGAGGTCCAGCAGGCGGCCCGGGGTGCCGACGACGATGTCGACGCCCTTCTTCAGCGCCTCGACCTGCGGCTCGTAGGCCCGGCCGCCGTAGACGGCCAGCACGCGCACGTCGCGGACCTTGCCGGCGGTCTGCAGGTCGTTGGTGACCTGGGTGCAGAGCTCGCGGGTCGGGACGACGATCAGCGCCTGCGGGAAGTCGCTGAGCTGCTCCTCGGTGGCGCGGCCGGCGTCGACGTCGGCGCGGACGACGACCCGCTCGATCAGCGGGAGGCCGAAACCGAGCGTCTTGCCGGTGCCGGTCTTGGCCTGGCCGATGACGTCGTGGCCGGTCAGCGCGACCGGGAGGGTCATCTCCTGGATGGGGAAGGGGTGGACGATGCCGACGGCCTCCAGGGCCTCGGCGGTCTCCGGGAGGATCCCCAGGTCCCGGAAAGTGGTCTTGGTGGGTTCAGCGGTGGTGGACAGGGTGCTGCCTCTTCCGTGTGGAGGGGCCGAGAGCGAGCGGCGGGCGGGCAGCCGCGCGGCTGCGTAGGGGCCGGTACGGCCCTGATGACAGCTGCGCGGACGCACAACCGCGCCGGTCCCTGCGGCCGGCCGGTCCGCGGGGCCCGGTGAGGGGCGCGGTCACGGCGGCGTCGGGGAGGATTCCCGTGAGGGACCTGCGCGGGACCTTCGCCGGGCGGCGCGGTCTCGGCGGCCCTCGCTCGGCCACTGATGCGGTGCCAAGGCTTGAAGTCCAAGCCATGGTCGGAGCCGATCGGCTCTCCGACCGGGCATCCGCGTACGTGAGGACCCGGCTTCCGGTACGGACACGCCCTGAGGGGCGGTCCCGCTACGGAGCGGGCTTGCCCGGCGCACCGAGACGGCGGTGACACCGTGCGAGCACTACGGGTCTCCCTACCACCATACCGTGACGCGACGACTCGAACACGTGACGCGCATGACATCGCTGCTCGGAGGCCCTGCGGGGCCGCCCGCGGCCCGTCCGCCGGGCGACCGGCACGCCCGGGGCAGGCCGCGCCGCCGTGCGTGTGCCGGAGGGCGGGCGGGACTAAGGTGGCCGGTCATGGAGACCCATGGTGAGACGCAGGACGACGGGGCCGGTTCGATCGGGGACTGGGCGAGCTGCTCGGCCGACCCCGGCTACCGGGCGGCCGTGCTGGACCTGCTCGGCGCCCTCGCGTACGGCGAGCTGAGCGCCTTCGAGCGGCTCGCCGAGGACGCCAAGCTCGCGCCGGACCTCGCCGACAAGGCCGCGCTGGCCCGGATGGCCTCCGCCGAGTTCCAGCACTACCAGCGGCTGCACGACCGGCTCGCCGAGGTCGGCGCCGACCCGCAGGAGGCGATGCGGCCGTTCGTCGAGCCGCTGGAGCTGTTCCACCGGATGACCGCGCCGTCGGACTGGCTGGAGGGTCTGGTCAAGGCGTACGTGGGCGACGCGATCGCCACCGACTTCTACCGCGAGGTGGCCGTCCGCCTCGACGACGACACCCGCGACCTGGTCCTCGGCGTCATGTCGGACACCGGGCACGCCCGGTTCGCGGTCGACAAGGTGCGGCAGGCCATCGAGGCCGACCCGCGGGCCGGCGGCCGGCTGGCGCTCTGGGGCCGGCGGCTGATGGGCGAGGCGCTGAGCCAGGCCCAGCGGGTCGTCGCCGAGCGGGACGCGCTCTCCAACCTGCTGGTCGGCGGCGTGCAGGTGCAGGGCTTCGACCTGGTCGAGGTCGGCAAGATGTTCAACCGGATCACCGAGGCGCACACCAAGCGGATGGCCGCGCTGGGGCTGGCCTCGTAGGGCGGGTCAGGCGTGCCGGTGCCGGCGGTGCGCGCCGGCCCGGTGCGGGTGGTGCCGGTGGGCGGGCTGGCGCCCGGCCGCGAGGTCGGGCCGGGCCAGCACCGAGGTGAGCAGGGCCGAGGCGACCGCCGCGATCGCGATGCTGGCCGCCGGGAACCGGCCGTCCAGCGTGAAGTGCGCGATCACCCCGGCGAGCAGTGCCGAGACCAGCGCCGTTCCCGTCGTCAGTACCCGCCCGGACGGGAAGTACGCGGGCAGTGACATCAGCGCTCCGGCGCCGACGATCAGACCGACGAGGGCGAAGGCGAGCGTCTCGACCAGCAAGGATGCCTCCCGGGGTGGGTGCGGGCGCGCGGCGTCCGGTCGGCCGCACTGTCGCCGTACCCCCGTCCTCCCGGCCGTACACGCGCGGCCGCGGAACGCGAAGGTGCCCCGTTCCCCAAGGGGGAGCGGGGCACCGCGGTACAGCTCAGAGCGTGCCGAAGCCGACCTTGCGGGCGGCCTGCTCGCCGATCTCCACGTACGCCAGGCGCTCGGCCGGGACGATGACGCGGCGGCCGTGCTCGTCGGTCAGCGCGAAGAGCTTCGAGGTGCCCTCCAGCGCCTTGGCGACCGCGCTCTCGACCTCATCGGCAGTCTGCGAGCTCTCGATCACGATCTCGCGCGGCGCGTTCTGCACGCCGATCTTGACCTCCACGACTTCCGTCCCTCCGGGGTTGCAGCCATCCACGCGCGGTTCCGGACCGCCTGGGACAGGCGATCTCGGCGACCGCGCCGTACGGCTTCACCATAGAGCACCGGATCAAGGCCGAGGCGAAGGTCCGTGGATCACTGCTCGGCGGCGGAGTCCTCGGGCTGCTCGGAGGCGGGGTGCATCGGGAAGCCCTTCAGCCCGCGCCAGGCCAGGCTGGCGACCAGCCGGACGGCCTCGTCGCGCGGGATCTCCAGCCCCTGGGAGAGCCAGTAGCGGGCGGTGATCTGGGCCAGGCCGCAGACCCCGGCGGCGAGCAGCTTGGACTCGGACTCGGGGAGGTCGGTGTCCTCCTGGATGACCTTGCTGACCAGCGTCGCGCTGGCCTCCGAGGCCCGCTCGACGCGCTCGCGCACGGCCGGCTCGTTGGTCAGGTCCGACTCGAAGACCAGCCGGAAGGCGCCGGACTCGCTGGAGACGTAGTTGAAGTACGCCTCCATGGTCGCGGCGACCCGGAGCTTGTTGTCGGTGGTCGTCGACAGCGCGTCACGGGTGGACTCGACGAGGGCGTCGCAGTGCTTGTCCAGCAGTGCCAGGTAGAGCTCCAGCTTGCCGGGGAAGTGCTGGTACAGCACCGGCTTGCTGACCCCGGCGCGATCGGCGATGTCGTCCATGGCGGCCGCGTGGTAGCCCTGCGCGACGAACACCTCCTGGGCGGCACCGAGCAGTTGTTCACGGCGGGCGCTTCGCGGCAGGCGGGCACCGCGCGGGCGCTCCTGCGCCTCCTGGATGGCCGTCACGGCGCTCCTCACTTCACGGGTTGATCGGGGCTGGCAAGATGACCGATTCTACTTTCCGGTAACCGCATTCGCGCTTGGCGAGCGCCAGAAAAGCTGAGAGCTCCCTTGTCAGGAGCCCACAATACGGCGCTGACCACGGGTGACGGCAGTGGTGTGACGAGGGACGGGAGATCCCCGCCGGGCCGTCGGCTCACTACCATCGTCCACCATGAGCAGCGCTGAGCAGCAGATACGCACAGAGGCGGGGGAGCCCGCAGCGTTCCGTACGGTCGAGGTGCCCGGTGCGGCGCTGGCGGTCCACCGGCCCGGGGGCGGTGCGGCCGGGGGGCGGGAGCCGGCCCTCTTCGTGCACGGGCTCGGCGGCTCGGCCGGCAACTGGACGGCGCTGATGGCGAGGCTCTCCGGCCTGGTCGACGGCGAGGCCGTGGACCTGCCCGGGTTCGGCCGCTCCGCGCCGCCCGCCGACGGCAACCTCACCGTCTCCGGGCACGTGCGCGCGGTGATCGGCTACCTGGAGGCGGCCGGGCGCGGTCCGGTGCACCTCTTCGGCAACTCGCTCGGCGGCGCCGTCTCCGTCCGGCTCGCCGCGCTCCGGCCGGACCTGGTGCGCAGCCTCACCCTGATCTCGCCCGCGCTGCCCGAGCTCCCGCCGCAGCGCACCGCCTGGCCGACCGGCCTGCTCGCGGTGCCCGGCGTGCCCGCGCTGCTGCGCCGGCTGCCGGCGAACGGGCGGAGCGCCGAGGACGCCACCGAGGGCCTGCTGCGGCTGGTCTACGGCGACCCGGACGGGCTGTCGCCGGACACCCGGGCCGAGGCGGTGGCCGAGTACCGGCGGCGCAGCGAGCTGCCGTACGCGATGCAGGTGCTGACCGCCTCGGCGCGCGGGATCGTCTCCGCCTACACCGAGCGCGGCGACCAGGCGCTCTGGCGCCAGGCCGGTCAGGTGAAGGCGCCCACGCTGCTGGTGTACGGGCTGCGGGACAAGCTGGTCTCCTACCGCTCGGCGCGGCGGGCCTGCGACGCCTTCGCGGACGCCCGGCTGCTGGTGCTGCCGGACTCCGGGCACGTGGCCATGATGGAGCACCCGGAGCAGGTGGCCCGGGAGGTGCGGGAGCTGCTCGCGCGGGCCTGAGGGCCGGTGCGGATCAGAGCGCGCGATAACGCCCCGCTCCGGGGCGAGGTCACGGCGGTTCACTCGTTCAGGTGGCAGCCAGGCATGTGACCGATGGATCGCCGGGGGCCGGTCCTACCTTTCTGCTGTCGGACCGAACAGGTGTGGGGGAGTCGCGGCCGCCGGAGATCCCGGAGGGCGGCCGAGGGCAGGGGCGCCGGGGCCGGTGCGCACCGCCGGCCCGTGCCGCGGTGCGCCCGGCCACGGGCGCCGCGGCCGGTCCGGACTCCTTCGCCCGGGCCCCTCCCCGCGCCGTCCCGCGGGGCTCCCGGGAACCGGCCAGGCCGCACAGGCAATCCGTCGATCCGCTCCGATCCGCTCTGCTCTGGAGGTCTCCGTGCGCGTTGCTCTGATCACCGAGGGTGTGCGTCCATACCCCCAGCGTGGTACCGGCGGCTGGTCCGACCGGCTGGCCGAGGGCCTGCACGAGCACGACTTCGAGCTGTACGTGCTGGCGGGCCCGGGGGCCGCTGCCGGTCCCCGGGGCGGCAGGCCGGGAGTGCACGAGCTGGCCCTCTGGGGGCGCCGCCCGGCCGGGCGCCTGCCGGGGGCACTGCGCAGACGGCAGTACGCACGGGCGTACGAGGGGCTGGTCCGGGCGCTGGTGATGCCGGGGGAGCGGGCCTCGTTCGGCGCCGGGCTGTACCGGCTGGCGGCGCTCGCCCGGGAGGACGGTTCGCTGTCGGCGTTCCTCGCCTCGGCGCACGCACGGCGCACGCTGGAGCGGGTCTGGCGCTCACCCGGCGCCGACACCTCGGCCGGGCAGCCGCTGGTCTGCGACGTCCTGGTCGGGGCCGACCTGCTGGAGCAGTGCCTGCGTCCGCTCTCCGCGCCCTGGTACGGCACCGGGCCGGGCGGCCTGGGCGGCGCCGATCTCTGCCACGTGGTCGGCGGCGGCCCGGCCGCGCTGCCCGCGCTGGTGGCCAAGCAGCTGCACGGGGTGCCGTTCGTGGTCACCGAGCACGGCCTGCACCTGCGCGAGCAGTACGCCGGCTACCGCGAGGCGCCGTACCGGTGGCCGGTCCGGGCGCTGCTGCTCTCCTTCTTCCGGGCGCTCACGGAGGAGACGTACCGGCAGGCCGCGATACTGACCCCCGGCAGCGCCCACGACCAGCAGTGGCAGCGGCGCTGCGGGGCCGACCCGGCGCGGACCAGGGTGGTCCACGAGGGCACTCCGGCGGTGGCCCGGGCGGCGGCCGGCCCGGAACCGTCCGCGCCGACGCTGGTCTGGGCCGGCGCGCTGGAGCCGGGCCGGGACACCGAGCTGATGCTGCACGCCTTCGCGCGGGTGCGGGCCGGACTGCCCGCGGCACGGCTGGTGGTCCACGGCGAGGAGGCCGTCCGCGGCTACCGGGCGCACTGCGAGGCGGTGGCCGGGCGGCTGGGGGTGGCCGACGCGGTGGAGTTCGCCGGGCGGCCGGAGTCGACCGCGCGGGCCTGGGAGGGCGCCACGGTGATCGTCTTCTCGGCACTCTCCCAGCGCAGCCCCCGGCTGCTGGCCGACGCGATGCTGAGCGGCCGGGCGGTGGTCTCGACCGATGTCGGGGTGGCCCGGGAGGTGGTCGGGCCGACCGGGCTGCTCGTCCCGCCGCGCGATCCGCAGGCGCTGGCCGCCGCCTGCCTGGCGCTGCTGCGCGACGAGGAACGGCGGGCGAGGCTCGGGCTGGCCGCGCGGCTGCGCGCGCAGGAACGCTTCGCCGTGGAACCGGTGATCGGCGCGTTCCGGGAGATCTACCTGGAGCTGGTCTCGCAGTGGCCGGCGTTCCCGGCGGCGGTCGGCGGTGAGGCGGGCGTGCAGCCGCGCCCGTTCGCCCGGCCCGCCGAGTACTGGCTGGCGGACCGTACGGGTGGGAAGGGCGCGGCGGGCCCGGAGGCCGCCGGGGCGGACGGCGCCGCGGACGGCGCGGAGCCGGGCGAGGACGGTCCGGCAGCGGTGGCCGAGCGGCCGGGCGCCCTCGCGGAGGCGGTCTGATGGCGGGCGGCGGCGGCCCGGCGGCCGGGGTGTCCGGTGCTACCGGTGCGCCCGGGCTCTCCGGTGCGCCCGGGCTCTCCGGCGATCCGGTCCGGGAGGTGATGGCCGAGCACCGGCTGCTCTGCGAGCGGGCGGTCGACCCGTTGGAGATCGCCGTCGGGCTGGAGGAGGCCGGCCTGGGCCAGGAGGCGGCCGCGCGCTGCCGGCACGCCGACCTGTTCGGGCTCGCGGAGGAGCTGTACGCCCGGGTACCGCGCCGCCCGCCCGCGTGGTCGGCGGCCGGGGAGGCGGACGCCGGGGCCGCCGGGAGCCGGCAGCGGAGCTGCGGCGCGGCGCTGCGGGCGTCGGTGCTGACGGCGCTGCCGGTCGCGGCCTCCGCCGCCCTCGGCGGCCGGTGGCCCGTGCTGCTGCCGGCGGCCGTCCCGCTCGCGCTGCTGCCGGCGCTGCCGACCGCGTCGGCGGAGCCCGTCCCGTCCGGACCCTGCGCCACCGCCGGCCCCGAGCTCGGCCCAGCCGCCGCCCTGCCGGAGGCGCCGCACCCGGCCGGGCCGCGGCGGTGGCGGCCGGCCGCGCTGGGGTACGGGGCCGGGGTGGCCGGGCTGCTGCTGCTCCCGCTCGCCGGGGCGGTCGGCGGCCCGGGTGACGGCCGGGTGACGGTCGCGCTGGTGCTGGCGGCGGCGCTGTCGGCCGGGTCGGCCGAGTGGGCCGCGCGCTGGTTCCGGCACGTCGGCGGCGGTCATCTGCGGACGGCGGGCACCCTCGCCGAGTTCAGTGCCCGGATGCGGCCGGTGCTGCCGGTGGCCGTCGCCCTGCACCTGGCCGTGCTGACGGTGCTCAGCTTCGCCGCGCTCGCCGTGCTGACCGCCCTGGCCCCGCGGCCCGGCCCGGGCCACGACGGCGGGCTGCTGCACCTGGCGGCCGAACGCGCCGGCCCCGCCCAGTGGGCGGCGCAGGGCGTGCTGGGCCTGCTGCTGGTGCTGACCGCACTGCTGGCGCGGTGCGGCCGCCACCGCGGCGCCGCGCTGGGCGCGCTCGCCGGGTCGGCGGCCGCCGCGGTGCCGCTCGTCCTGGGCCGGTCCGCTCCGGTGGCCGGGCTGCTCGGCGGCGGGGCCGTCGCCCTGGCGCTGCTGGCGTACGCGTGGCCGGCGCTCGGCCGGGCCGACGCGTACCGCTGACGGTCCGGCCGCCGTCCGTTCCTCCTGCTTGCTGCTCGTTCTCACTCTGTCCGCCAGGTCGTTCCCGACCTCGCTTCGTGGAAGGACACCCCCGATGAGGGTGCTGCTGCTGGGCGCCGACGGCTTCATCGGCCGCCGGGTCACCGATCGTCTGCTCGTGGACCAGGAGTTGCAGGTGACGGTGCTCGGCCGGCGTGACTCGGCCGACATCCGCTTCGACCTGACCGCGGGCAGCCCGGGCGCGCTGGCCCGGTTCCTGGACGCCGTCGCGCCCCAGGTGGTGATCAACTGCGCGGGCGCCACCTACGGCAGCTCCCGCAGCCTGATCCGGGCCAACACGCTGGCCGTCGCCACCGTCTGCGAGGCGATCCGGCGCAGCCGCGAACCGGCCCGGCTGGTGCACGTCGGCTCGGCGGCCGAGTACGGGCCGGTGCCGGGCGGGGTGCCGGTGTCGGAGAGCGCCGAGCCGCGCCCGGTCGGCCCGTACGGGGTCTCCAAGCTCGCCGGGACGGAGCTGGTGCTGGCCTCCGGGCTGGACGCGGCGGTGCTGCGGGTGTTCGACGTGGTGGGCCCGGGGGCGCCGACGGCGTCGCTGTTCGGGCGGCTCGCCGAGGGCCTGCGGCGGGCGCTGGAGCGGGACGAGCCGCAGGTGCGGATGCCGGACCTGTCCGGATACCGGGATTTCGTGGACGTCAGGGACGTCGCCCGGGCGATCCAGGCGGCGGCGGTCTCGGCGGCCACCGGAGTGATCAACATCGGCAGCGGGCACGCCGTCCGGGCCCGGGAGGCGGCCCAGCACCTGGTCCGGGCGTCCGGGTTCGAGGGGGCGATCGTGGAGGAGAACCGGCAGGTCCTGCTGCCCGCGCAGGCGGGCGGGCCGGTCGAGCACGCCGGCTCGCACCCGGGCCAGCACCACCTGCCCGGGCACCGTTCGCCGGAGCCGCGGCCGGCCGAGGGCAGGGGCCCGTCGGGTGAGCCGGTGCCGTGGCGGCAGGCGGACGTGCGGACCGCCCGGGACCGTCTCGGCTGGCGGACACAGGTGCCGCTGGAGGAGTCGCTGGGGGACGTCTGGCTGGAGACGGCCTGCCGGGTCTGACCCTCCGGGCGGTCACCGCGGCCCGGCGCCCCCGGTCCGGCCGGGGGCGCAACGGCCCGGTGGCGACCGGCCGGTGCGCCCGTGACCGGCCGGGCCGCGGCCGTGCGCGGGCCGTTTTGGCCGGTCCCAGCATCCGACGTCGCTCGTCTCGCCAGTCGGACGGGCTGTCTCGGAATACCGGGGCGGCGTGACACTGTTGGCGTAGCAGAGCCACCTCGGTGGCGGAGCAACAAGCCACAAGAGGTTGGCCCTGGCCACCTGAACTGACGACCATCGGAGTCCCCGTGTCGCTGCCACCCCTGGTCGAGCCGGCCGCCGAGCTCACCGTTGACGAGGTCCGCAGGTACTCCCGCCACCTGATCATCCCCGACGTGGGCATGGCCGGGCAGAAGCGGCTGAAGAACGCCAAGGTGCTGTGCGTCGGCGCCGGCGGCCTCGGCTCGCCCGCGCTGATGTACCTGGCCGCGGCGGGCGTCGGCACCCTCGGCATCGTCGAGTTCGACGTGGTGGACGAGTCCAACCTGCAGCGTCAGATCATCCACGGCCAGTCGGACATCGGCCGCTCCAAGGGCGAGTCGGCGCGGGACTCCGTCAAGGAGATCAACCCCTACGTCGACGTGATCCTCCACGAGGAGCGCCTCGACAACTCCAACGTCATGGAGATCTTCTCCGGCTACGACCTGATCGTGGACGGCACCGACAACTTCGCCACCCGTTACCTGGTGAACGACGCCGCGGTGCTGCTCGGCAAGCCGTACGTGTGGGGCTCGATCTACCGCTTCGACGGCCAGGCCAGCGTGTTCTGGGCCGAGCACGGCCCCTGCTACCGCTGCCTCTACCCGGAGGCCCCGCCGGCGGGCATGGTCCCGTCCTGCGCCGAGGGCGGCGTGCTGGGCGTGCTCTGCGCGTCCATCGGCTCGATCCAGGTCACCGAGGCGATCAAGCTGCTGGCCGGCGTCGGCGACCCGCTGGTCGGCCGGCTGATGATCTACGACGCCCTGGAGATGAACTACCGCCAGGTGAAGGTCCGCAAGGACCCGAACTGCGCGCTCTGCGGCGAGAACCCGACGGTCACCGAACTGATCGACTACGAGGCCTTCTGCGGTGTCGTGTCGGACGAGGCGCAGGCCGCCGCCGCGGGTTCGACGATCACCTCGAAGCAGCTCAAGCAGTGGCAGGACGACAAGGAGGACATCTTCCTGATCGACGTCCGCGAGCCCGGCGAGTACGAGATCGTCAACATCCCCGGCGCGGTGCTGATCCCGAAGAACGAGTTCCTGATGGGCGACGCCCTGGGGTCGCTGCCGCAGGACAAGAAGATCGTGTTGCACTGCAAGTCGGGCGTGCGCTCGGCCGAGGTGCTGGCCGTGGTGAAGTCGGCCGGCTTCGCCAACGCCGTCCACCTCGGCGGCGGCGTGCTCGGCTGGGTCAACCAGATCGAGCCGCACAAGCCGGTCTACTAGCAGCAACCGGAAGACGTCGAACACGTGCGAAGGGCCCGCCGGATCCGGCGGGCCCTTCGGCGTTCCGTCGCCGGGCGCCCCGCCGTCCGGAGGTGCGGCCCGGCGGAGCACCCGTCGGTTACAGCGCGCCCTTGCGCTGGAGCACGTTGTAGGAGATCCAGCCGGGCAGCACCGGCAGCCAGAAGGTGAGCGCCCGGTAGAGGAAGACCGCCGGGGTGGCGATCGCCGGGGGCACGTCGGCGACGGTGAGCGCACCGATCAGCGCGACCTCGACCGGGCCGATGCCGCCGGGGGTGGGGATGGCGGAGCCGGCCGCGTTGGCGGTCAGGAAGACCACCGCCACCGCCGAGAAGCTGATCGAGCCGCCGAAGGCGTGCACCGAGGCGTCCAGGCAGGCGGTGAAGGAGAGCGAGAGCAGCAGGACGCCGCCGAAGCCGGTGACCAGCTTGCTGGGCGTCTGCATCAGGTCGAGCATCCGCGGCACCACGCCGAAGAACAGCGAGCGCAGCCGGTTCAGCACGAACCGCCGCAGCGGGGCGACGGCCGCGACCACCAGGGCGAGCACGGCGGCGGACAGCACCCCGATGATCACCGCGCGGGAGGCGGAGAGGTCCCCGTTGGTCTGGCTGCCGGTGATCAGGCCGAAGCTGAACAGCAGCAGCAGGTGCCCGGCGAGGTTGGCCAGCTGGGAGGCGCCGACCGAGGCGACCGCCTGCCCGGAGCGGATGCCGGCCTTCTGCAGGTAGCGGGTGTTCAGCGCCATGCCGCCGATCGCGGCCGGTGCGACCAGCTTGACGAACGACCCGGCCAGCTGGGCCGCGACGGTGCGGCCGAAGGGCAGCTTCTCCGGGACGAAGCCGGTCAGGTTCATCGAGGCGGCGACGTGGCTGAAGGCGGCCGCGGCGAGGGCCGCCGCCGCCCAGGCCCAGTCCATCTGGGAGAGCTTGAGCTGGGCCGGCTTGATGGTGGTCAGTGCCAGGTAGGCGGCGAAGGTGAGCGCGATGACCATGATCAGGGTCTTCGGCTTCAGCCGTTCCAGCTTGGCCGTCTCGGTCGGCGCCTCGGGCGCGATCTGGAGGATCTGGCCGCGGATCCGGCTGAGCAGGTCCTCGCCGGCCGTCGCGATGTCCTCCTCGGCCTGCTGCTGGGTGCGCTCGCCGGCGGCGACCTGCTCCAGCGCCCGGGCCCGGGCGGCGGCCTTGCGCTCCTTGGTGAGCTTCTTCAGGTCGACGCGGGTGGAGCGGCTCAGACCGACCGGCTGCAGCAGCGGCAGTGCCTGGGCGACCCGGTCGGCGCCGAGCACGGCGTTGGCGGTGGCCACCGCCCGCTCGGGGCCGATCCGCAGCGCGAAGGTGGTGAGCAGCTGGGCGACGTCGATGCGCAGGGTCAGGTCGGTGGCGGCGATGTCGCCGCCGGAGAGGTTGACCAGGCAGGCCGTCTTCTCGTCGACGACCAGCAGCGACTCGCCGGTCAGCCGGCGGTGCGCGATGCGGCGCTCGTGCAGGGCGGCGACGGACTCCCAGAGCGAGGCCATCACCTGGTCGGTGACCTCCTCGTCGGTGAGGTCGTCCAGGGTGCGGCCCTCGACGTTCTCGTAGACCAGGATCGCGGCGTCCGGGCCCAGCTCCGAGGTGGCGACCAGCTGGGGGGCGCGGGCGCCCGAGGCGGCGGCCGCGTAGGCGATCAGCGCCTCCTGCTCCAGCGCCTGGCGCAGCGACTGCGGGCTGCGGCGGACGGCCACCGAGCGCAGCCGCAGCCGCCGCCAGGCCCGGTAGAAGAAGCCGGAGGCCTGCTGCTCGCGGTCGACGATGTGGACGTCCAGCGGCGGGCCGCTCTGCTGGGCGACGAAGTAGCGGCGGGTGCCGCCGGGCGCGTCCGGGGCGCGGTGGGCGCTGGCCGGGGTGAAGCCGACCTTGCGCAGGCCGATCATCAGGTGCTGGCCGGTGGGCCGGATGTTCGGCGAGCCGATCGCGTAGAGCGTGCCGTAGGCGACGGACCAGCCGATCAGGACGGTGAGCAGCAGCGAGAGGGGGGTGGTGAAGCCGCCGAGCAGCTCGGTGATCCCGCTGAAGACCACCACCACCCAGAGGGCGACCCGCCAGCGCGGCCGGCTCGACATGCCGACCGCGGTCATGTAGGCGATCACCGGTGCCAGGTAGCCGTGCACCGGGTCGGTGAGGGTGCCGTTGCTGTCCAGCGGCAGCCGGGTGAGGGCGTCCCGGATGTGGTCGGAGGCGCCCTCGGCGACCCACCAGTCGATGCCCAGCGAGACGCCGTAGGCGAGGACCGAGGCGAGCACGCCGTCGGCGACCCGCAGGCCGTCGCGCTTGATCAGCCGCTCGACCGCGAAGGCGAGCGGGACGGCGAGCACCGCGACGCTGGAGACCAGGCCGGTGATGGTGGTGAGCACCGGGGAGAAGCGGGGCGCGTTGGAGGCGATGTCCAGCTCGATGCCGGTGGTGGTCGAGGTGGCCACACCGGCCAGGACGAACACCGCGACTATGCCGAGGACGCCGACCAGGAACCGGATCAGGTCGGACGGGCGGTGCGCGCGGGCGGCGAGCAGCGGCTCGTCGACGTCCAGGTGCGGGGTGTCGTCGGCGGGCTCTGCGGGCTCTGCAGGCTCGGCGGGCTCGAAGAGGCCGGTGGGCCCGGCCACCTCGTGCGCGCCGGGCGGCGCGGGCTGCTGGGCCGGGACGCCGGTCGGCGCCGGCCCGTCGGCGGGGGCGGCGGCGCGCTCGGGCGCCTCGGTCTCGGCGTCGGTCGGCTGCGGGGTCTTGATCGTCCGGTCCTTGATCAGGGAGACTTCCGGGGACGGCTCGGCGGCGGGCGCACCGCCGGGACCCGCGGGCATGGCGTCGGTGGACTCGTCGGAGTCCTCGTCCACGTCCACGTCTGCCGTCCCGGTCATCTGGTCTTGTCCTCGTATCACCACTCACCGCCCCGAAGATGGTGGCATGCCGCAGCACCCCGTGCTGGACAGGGGGCGGATCGGGCGCGGCGGATCGTTCGCACGGGTCCTTGCATCCTCCCCCATAAGGAAGAATGCCCCAGGTGACGGACGCTGACGACGACGGCGACCGCGGCGCTCTGCCGCCCTTCGCCGAACTGGTGCTCGACCTGACCGAGCGGATTCCACCCGGCAGGGTGATGACCTACGGGGACGTTGCCGAGTACCTCGGCCAGGGCGGCCCCCGGCAGGTCGGGCGCGTGATGGCACTCTACGGCGGTGCCGTGCCCTGGTGGCGGGTGATCCGCGCGGACGGCCGCTTCCTGCCCGGCCACGAGCACCGCGCCCTCGCCCACTACGGCGAGGAGGGCACACCGCTGCGCGAGCTCGCCGACCCGCCCCGGGTCGACCTCAAGCGGGCCCGGTGGGACGGCGGGCCCGCGGGGGATTGAGCCGAAGCGGGTGCGCGGACGGGAATGACGGGGCAGGATCGTAGGCTCGATACGGACGGGCCCCCGCGCGGGGCCCGCCTTCCGTGGCCCGCAGCACAACCCCCAGGACATCCGTGAGCTCCCCCTACCGTCTGGTGCGCAGCCCCCTCGCGCAGCCGGCCCCGCCCGTGCTGGACGACTACCAGCGTGCCGTGGCCGAGCACACGGGCGGCCCGCTCCTGGTGCTCGCCGGGCCCGGGACGGGCAAGACCACGACGCTGGTGGAGGCCGTCGCCCGGCGGATAGAGCGCGGCACCGACCCCGAGCGGATCCTGGTGCTGACCTTCAGCCGCAAGGCCGCGATGGAGCTGCGCGACCGGATGTCCGCCCGGCTCGGCACCTCCTCCGCCGCCCCGCGCCCCACCGCGCTGCGGTCCCCGCAGGCCACCACCTTCCACTCCTTCAGCTACGCCCTGCTCCGAGCCCACCAGGACCCGCAGGAGTACGCCGAGCCGCTGCGGCTGCTGTCCGGCCCCGAGCAGGACGTCATGGTCCGCGAGCTGCTGGCCGGCGGCGCCGAGGACGCCCGCCTCGGCGGCGGCCGGATCTCCTGGCCGCTCGACCTGCGGGCCTGCCTGACCACCCGGGGCTTCGCCGACGAGGTCCGCGCCGTGCTCGCCCGCAGCCGTGAGCTGGGCCTGGGCGAGGCCGAGCTGGAGCGCTTCGCCGAGGGCGTCCAGCGCCCCGACTGGGCCGCCGCCGCCCACTTCCTCGCCGACTACCTGGACGTGCTCGACCTGCGCGGCGTCCTCGACTACGCGGAGCTGGTGCACCGCGCCGTCCTGCTCGCCGAGCGCCCCGAGGTGGGGGAGGAACTGCGGGCCCGCTACGACGTGGTCTTCGTCGACGAGTACCAGGACACCGACCCGTCCCAGGTCCGGCTGCTGCGCCGGCTGGCCGGCGACGGACGCGAGCTGATCGCCGTCGGCGACCCGGACCAGTCGATCTACGCGTTCCGCGGCGCCGACATCAACGGCATCCTGGAGTTCCCGCAGACCTTCCGGCAGGCCGACGGCAGCCCCGCCGACGTCAAGGTGCTGCGCGTCTCCCGCCGCTCCGGCGCCGTCCTGCTCGCCGCCTCCCGCGAACTGGCCCGGCGGATGCCGATGGGCCGGCTGCCCGCCGAGAAGCTCGCCCAGCACCGCGCCCTGCTGCCCTCCCGCGAGGGCGGCCGGATCGAGGTGTACACCTACCCCACGCCCGGCACCGAACTGGACTCGATCGCCGACCTGCTGCGCCGCGCCCACCTGGAGGACGGCGTGCCGTGGGGCGAGATGGCCGTCCTCGTCCGGGCCGGCGCCCGGTCCATCCCGGGCGTGCGGCGGGCGCTCGGCGCGGCCGGCGTCCCGCTGGAGATCGACGGCGACGACCTGCCGCTGCGCGAGGAGCCGGCCGTCGCCCAGCTGCTGCTCGCCCTGCGGGTCTGCGCCGAGCAGGCCCACCGCGACCGGAACGCCCCCGAGGCACCGGACCCGCTCACCACCGAGCTGGCCCACACCCTGCTCACCGGCCCGCTCGGCGGCATGGACGGCTCCGACCTGCGCCGCCTCGGCCGCGCCCTGCGCGAGGAGGAACGCGCCGCGCTGCGCGCCGACGGCCGGCCCGCCGCCGTACCGCGTCCGGCCGGCGAGCTGGTCCGCGAGGCCCTCGCCGAGCCCGAGCGGCTGATCGCCCTCGACCCCGCCTACGCCCGGCGCGCCCGCGACCTCGGCACCCTGCTGCGCAAGGTCCGCGAGCGGCTGGCCGGCGGCTGCACCGCCGAGGACGCGCTCTGGGAGCTCTGGGACGGCAGCCGCCGCTGGCGCGAGCGCCTGGAGCGGGCCGCGCTGCGCGGCGGCGCCGGCGGCCGCAACGCCGACCGGGACCTCGACGCGCTCTGCGCCCTGTTCGAGACCGCCGCCCGCGCCGAGGAGCAGGTCACCGGCCACCGCAGCGCCCTCGACCTGCTCGCCGAGCTGGAGGCCCAGGACATCGCGGCCGACACCCTCACCGTGCGGGCCGTCCGCCCGGAGGCCGTCCGGCTGATGACCGCGCACCGCTCCAAGGGCCTGGAGTGGCGCCTGGTCGTGGTCGCCGGTGTCCAGGAGGGCCTCTGGCCGGACCTCCGCCGCCGCGGCTCACTGCTGGAGGCCGACCGGATCGGCCGCGACGGTCTCGCCGAGCCGCTCTCCCCGGCCGCGCTGCTCGGCGAGGAACGCCGGCTCTTCTACGTCGCCGCCACCCGGGCCCGGGAGCGGCTGATCGTCACCGCCGTCAAGGCGCCGGCCGACGACGGGGACGAGCCCTCCCGCTTCCTGCGCGAGCTCTACCGCGAGGACGTCGACCCGCGCACCGGCAGGGTGCTGCGCCGCACCCCGCCGGCCACCGTCGAGGACGTCACCCACCGTCCGCGCCGACCGCTCGCGGTCGCCGCGCTGGTCGCCGAGCTGCGCGCGGTCACCGTCGACCCGGCCCGCGCCCCCGAGCTGCGCCGCGCCGCGGCCGAACGGCTCGCCACCCTGGCCCTGGCCGCCGACGAGGACGGCCAGCCGCTGGTGCCGTCCGCGCACCCCGACCGCTGGTGGGGCCTGGACGACGCCACCGCCGCCCCCGACCCGCTGCGCAGCGCCGACCTGCCGGTCCGGCTCTCCGGCAGCGGCCTGGAGCAACTGGAGAACTGCTCGTTGCAGTGGTTCCTGGACAAGGAGGTCAAGGCGCGCGGCTCCTCCTCCGCCGCCCAGGGTTTCGGCAACGTGGTGCACGCCCTCGCCGACGAGGTCGGCTCCGGCCGCACCCCGGCCGACCTCGCCGTCCTGATGGAGCGGCTGGACACGGTCTGGGACGCCCTGGCCTTCGACGCCCCGTGGAAGTCCCACCAGGAGAAGACCGAGGCGCGGGCCGCCCTGGAGCGTTTCCTGCACTGGCACGTGCTCCAGCGCGGCCGCGACGTCGTCGCCACCGAGCACGGCTTCGACGTCACGCTGGACGCCGGCGGCGTCTCGGTGCGGATCCGCGGGTCGATGGACCGGGTCGAGAAGGACGAGGCCGGGCGTGCCTACGTGGTCGACTTCAAGACCGGCAAGGAGGTGCCGACCGACAAGTCGCTGCCCGACCACAAGCAGCTCGCCGTCTACCAGCTCGCCGTCCGGGCCGGTGCGCTCAACGAGCTGCCCGGCTTCGACGGCCGCGCCCCGGAGTCCGGCGGCGCCGAGCTGGTCCAGCTGCGCAAGCCCGACAAGGGCGCCCCGGACGCGCCCAAGGTCCAGCGGCAGGAGCCGCCGGAGGGCGAGCCGTGGATCGAGAACCTGCTCGCCGACGCGGCCGGGCGGGTGCTCGCCGAGCGGTTCGTGCCGCAGACCGGCGGCGGCTGCGACCGCTGCTCGTTCCGCCGCAGCTGCTCGGCCCAGCGGGACGGCGCCCAGCTCGTCGAGTAGTGAGGCTCACGCCGGCCGGACGCCCGTCCTGTCGGTGCCCCCCGTTAACGTTGCGGGGTGACCGCCGTGCTCGACCATCCCGACCAGCTCAAGGAGCTGCTCGGCATCCCCTTCAACCGGGAGCAGATGGCGGCCGTCGGCGCCCCCCTGGAGCCGGCCGTGATCGTGGCCGGCGCCGGCTCCGGCAAGACCACCGTGATGGCGGCCCGGGTCGTCTGGCTGGTCGGCTCCGGCGCGGTGCGGCCCGAGGAGGTGCTCGGCCTCACCTTCACCAACAAGGCCGCCGGCGAGCTGGCCGAGCGCGTACGCTCCGCCCTGCGTCTCTGCGGGCTGGGGGTGTCCCCGGCCGAAGGCTGGGGGAGGGCCGCCGAACCGCACGAGGAGTCGCTCGGCGAACCCGAGATCTCCACCTACCACGCCTTCGCCGGCCGGCTGCTCAAGGAGCACGGCCTGCGGATCGGCATAGAGCCGGACGTCCGGCTGCTCGCCGACGCCACCCGGTTCCAGCTCGCCGCCAAGGTGCTGCGCACCGCCCGCGGGCCCTTCCCGGCCCTCACCGGCACCTTCGCCAACCTGGTCGCCGACCTGATCGCGCTGGACGGCGAACTCGCCGAGCACCTGGTCGAGCCGGCCACCCTGCGCGCCTTCGACGAGGACCTCCTCGACACCCTGGCCGGCGTCAGGCTGACCAACGACGACCTGCGGGCCGTCCCCGGCACCGCCCGGGCCCGGCTGGAGCTGCTCCGCCTGGTCGAGGAGTACCGGCGCCGCAAGGCCGCCGCCGGCCTGATGGACTTCGGCGACCAGATAGCCGCCGCAGCCCGGCTCGCCCAGGAGCGCCCCGAGGTCGGCGCACTGCTGCGCAGCCAGTTCCGGGTCGTCCTGCTCGACGAGTACCAGGACACCTCCGTCGCCCAGCGGCTGATGCTGGCCGGCCTCTTCGGCGCCGGCCCGGACGGGCGGGGCGGCGGCCACCCGGTCACCGCCGTCGGCGACCCCTGCCAGGCGATCTACGGCTGGCGCGGCGCCTCCGTCGCCAACCTCGACGAGTTCCCCCGGCACTTCCCGAAGGCGGGCGGCGAGAGCGCCGCCCGGTACGCGCTGAGCGAGAACCGGCGCAGCGGCGGGCGCCTGCTGGCCCTCGCCAACGAGCTGGCCGCCCCGCTGCGCGCGATGCACGAGGGCGTCGAGGCGCTGCGCCCGGCCCCCGGCGCCGAGCAGGACGGCTACGTCCGGGCCGCGCTGCTGCCCACCCACGCGGAGGAGGTCGACTGGCTGGCCGACTCGATCGCCCACCTGGTGCGCACCGGCACCGCGCCCGGCCGGATCGCCGTGCTCTGCCGGGGCGGCGCGGCCTTCCCCGACATCCACGCGGCGCTGGTCGCCCGCGAAGTGCCGGTCGAGGTGGTCGGCCTCGGCGGGCTGCTCCAACTGCCCGAGGTGGCCGACCTGGTGGCGGTCTGCGAGGTGCTCCAGGACCCGACCGCCAACGCCGCGCTGGTCCGGCTGCTGATCGGCCCGCGCTGGCGGATCGGCCCGCGCGACCTGGCCCTGCTCGGCCGGCGCGCCGCCGACCTGGTCCGCACCGCCCGGCCCGAGGGCGTCGAGGCGCTGGCGGCCGCCGTCGCGGAGACCGACCCGACCGAGGTGGTCTCGCTGGCCGACGCGCTGGAGACCTTCCTCACCGGCCCCTCCGGCGACGAGGGCCAGCCCGACGAGCTGCCGTTCTCCGCCGAGGCGCGGCTGCGCTTCGCCCGGCTCGCCCGCGAGCTGCGCGAGCTGCGCCGTTCGCTGGCCGAGCCGCTGATGGACGTGCTGCACCGGGTGCTCACCGTCACCGGCCTGGAGGTCGAACTCGCCGCCTCCCCGCAGGCGTTGGCCGCCCGCCGGCGGGAGACCCTGCACGCCTTCCTGGATGTCGCGGCCGGCTTCTCCGACCTGGACGGCGACCCGGGCCTGCCCGCCTTCCTCGGCTTCCTGCGCGCCGCCCAGGAGTACGAGCGGGGCCTGGACAGCAGCCTGCCCGGTGGCGAGGACACCGTGAAGGTGCTCACCGCGCACAAGTCCAAGGGCCTGGAGTGGGACGTCGTCGCCGTCCCCGGCCTGGTGAGGGGCGCGTTCCCGTCGTCCAGCGCGCGCGAGCGCTGGACCAGCACCAAGCGCGTGCTCCCGCACGCCCTGCGCGGTGACGCGGCCACCCTGCCCGACGTGCGCGGCGGCTGGAACAGCAAGTCGATGACCGCCTTCAAGCAGGCCCTGGCCGAGCACTCCGGCACCGAGGAGCTGCGCCTGGGCTACGTCGCCTTCACCCGCCCGCGCTCGCTGCTGCTGGCCTCCGGGCACTGGTGGGGGCCCAGCCAGAAGACCCCGCGCGGACCGTCCGCCTTCCTGGAGCAGCTGCGCGAGCACTGCGAGCGGCCCGGCGCCGGCGAGATCGAGCACTGGGCCGAGCAGCCGCCCAAGGGCGCGGAGAACCCGGCGCTCGCCGCGCCGGCCGAGCGGCCCTGGCCGCTGCCGCTGGACCCGGCCGCGCAGCACGCCCGCCGCCGGGTCGCCGAGGTGGTGTACCGGCGCCTGGCCGGGCAGCCGGCCGCCGAGCCGGAGCCGATGGCGGCCGAGGACCGCCGTCAGGTCGAGTCCTGGGACCGCGATCTCACCGCGCTGCTGGGCGAGTTGGAGCGGTCCCGGCGCAGCGTGCGGGAGGTGCCGCTGCCGGCCGCGCTCTCCGCCACCCAGCTGCTGCGGCTCGCCGCGGACCCGGACGGCTTCGCGCACGACCTGGCCCGGCCGATGCCGCGCCCGCCGCAGCCCGCGGCCCGCCGGGGCACCCGCTTCCACGCCTGGGTGCAGTCCCGGATCGAGCCGCTGCTGCTGATCGAGCCGGGCGCGCTGCCCGGGGCGGACGACGACGGCATCGAGGACGAGCAGGACCTGGAGCGGCTCAAGGAGGCGTTCCTGCGTACTCCGTACGCGAACCGGGAACCGTACCGGGTGGAGGCGCCGTTCCAGCTGGTGCTCGCGGGCCGGGTGGTGCGCGGCCGGATCGACGCGGTCTACCGCGAGGGTGACGGCCGGTCAGAATCCGGCGGCGCGTCACGCTACGAAGTGGTGGACTGGAAGACGCACCGCGAGGAGACCGCGGACCCGCTCCAGCTCGCGGTCTACCGGGTCGCCTGGGCCGAACAGTTGGGCGTTCCGCTGGAGCAGGTCACGGCGTCGTTCCTGTACGTCCGCAGCGGCCGGATCGAACAACCCGCAGGACTTCCCGACCGAAAAGAGTTGGAACGGCTCCTGATCGGGAACAGTGAAGAATGAGTCACGCAGAGCATTCAAGTCATCACGGCAACGGGCGAAACCTGTGCGTAGTGCACGTTTCGTGCCTATTGTGGGGTCGGTAACCGGTCAACCCCCGTGCTCCGGCCGCCAGCGAGGCCCGTAGTCCCTAACCCTCAGTCATCACCGCAGGTGCCCACGGGCATCGGCGTCTTCTGCTGGAGAGACCGAAGTTGAGCGCGACCGGATGGATCAGAGAGCGGTTCGCCGGGCCGACCCCGGGGGCCGCTCCGGGCGCGACCGGCACCTGGCCGAGGACGGCACTGTCGCTGCCGTTCATCGGCATGGCGCTGGTCGTCGTCCTCGACTACACCACTGACGCCGCGGTGACCGTCGAACCGGCCCTCACCGCGGTCCCCGCGCTGGCCGCCGTGGTCAGCCGCCGAACCTGGTACCCGCTCGCGATCGGCCTCTGCACCGAGGCCGTCGCCTTCCTGATGGCCTTCCACAACGACGTGCTCGGCGAGTCCGTGCACAGTGCGACCGTCTTCGCCATCGTGCTGGTCGCCGCGATCGGCTGGGTCAGCGCCACCCTGCGGCTGCGCCAGGAGAAGGCGCTCGCCGACGCCCAGCTGGTCGCCTCGATCGCCCGCCGGGTGCTGCTGCGGCCGGTCCCCGACCGGGTCGGCACCGTCCGGGCCGCCGTCCACTACGAGGCCGCCGCCGCGCACGCCCGGATCGGCGGCGACCTCTACGAGGTGGTGAACACCCGGCACGGCGTGCGGGCCGTGGTCGGCGACGTCCGGGGCAAGGGGCTGGGCGCGGTGGAGACGGCCGCCGCCGTGCTCGGCGCCTTCCGCGAGGCCGCCCACCAGGAGCCCGCCCTGGAGCGGGTGGCCGGCTGGCTCGCCGTCAGCCTCGACCGGGCCCTGCACGAGAACGACCACCCGGGAGTGGAGGAGGAGTTCGTCACCCTGGTGCTGATCGGGGTCCGGCCCGACGGCACCGCCGAGATCGTCAACTGCGGGCACCCCGCGCCGCTGCTGCTGCGCGGGGGCGAGGACGTCCGGCCGCTGGAGCTCGCCGAGACGGTGCCGCCGCTCGGCGTCCTCGACCCGGCCGACGTCCGGCCGCCGGTGCACCGCGTCCCGCTGCGGCACGGGGACCGCGTGCTGCTCTTCACCGACGGCGTCATCGAGGCCCGCAACCGGGCCGGCGTCTTCTACCCGCTCGCCGAACGGCTGCCGCGCTGTGCGGACGGCCGCCCGGCGGACGTCCTCCAGCGCCTGCACGAGGACGTCGTACGCCACGTCGGCCGTCAGCTCGGCGACGACGCGGCCATGCTCCTGCTCCAGTACGACCCTCCCCCGGCCGCCGGCCAGGGGGACCTCCCGGCGGTCGGCGCCCAGCTGCCGCACCAGAACGGCCTGCTGACCAGGCACTGACCGGGCAGTGACCAGGCGCCGACCGGGCACTGATCAGGCGCTGACCGGGCACCGACCGGGCGCCGGGCGGTCCGGGCGGCGGCCGGCTGGTGGTGGCGGGGTGGAGGGGCCACCCGGCCCACCCCCCGGGGGGGGGGCGCGACCCCACGCCCCCGGGGGGGCGGCCGGGCCACCGCGGGGCCCGGCCCCGCCCCCCG
>NZ_JBHJUK010000134.1:0-1988 GCF_042266225.1 Kitasatospora sp. NPDC056181 | reverse complement strand
GGGGGGGCCCGGGGGGGGGCCGGGTGGGGGTCCTGGTGACAGCGCGACACCTGCACCACCAGCGGGCGGTGGTCCGAGACCGCAGCCCGCGGGGCGGCCGCCGGGCCGACCGCGGCCCGCGGCACGCCCACCGCCAGCACGTGGTCGAACTGCACGGCCGGCCGGTGCGAGGGGTAGGTGGGGGTGCGTGCCAGGTCGTGCCAGCCCTGGAGCCGGGCCCGCGGCTCCCGCACCCGCCGCCGGCGCGGTTCCACCAGGACCGGCCTGGCCCGCCGCGCCGCCCGCAGCTCGCGGACCCGCGCCCGCGGGGCCGTCCGGTCCAGCGCCGTCGCCCCGCCCAGCACCGTCCGCGGCACCGCGCCGATCAGGTTGAAGTCCCCCAGCACCAGGTACGGCTGGGGCAGGTCGGCGATCCACCGGCGGATCCCGGCCAGCTGTGCCATGTTCCAGCCCGGCACGAAGGACAGGTGTGCGGCCACCACCGTGAACGGCCCGCGGTCGCCCTCCAGCACCGCCGCCAGCGCGGCCCGGGGTTCGTCCGGGACGGGCGTCAGACCGCGCCGCCCGGCCACCCGCAGGGGCAGCCCGAACGGTGCCGGGGCGAACCGGCGGGCCCGCCAGTGCCGCACCGGCAGCCGGGTCAGCAGTGCCGTCCCGTACGCGGACGGGGCGTCGTCGCCGACCTCGCCCGGCCCGTACACCTGGATGCCGGCGGGCTCCGAGGGCTCCCGCACCCAGCCGGCCACCGGTGCCGGACGGCCGTGCAGCGCCGCCGCGAACCGCCAGTCCGCGGCGCCCATCGCCTTGGCGGCGACCGCCGTCTGGTCGGTCCCGCCGGAGCGCGGCTGGTACCGGTCGACCTCCTGGAGCGCCAGCACGTCGGCGTCCAGCGCGGCCACCGCCTCGGCGAGCGGCCCGCCCGCGTCGGCCGGGTAGGGCCGCGGGGCGCCGTCCGGGGCGAGCGGCTGACCGTGCAGCAGATTGAAGGTGGCGATGCGCAACTGGCTCACAGGGCACGACGGTACCCGCTCTCCGGGGGAGGGGGCGCCGCTTGAGCGGACCGGGTATACCGGGTATACATACTCGGTATGTCGATCCGCCACGGTCTGCTCGCCCTGCTCGACCAGGGCCCCCGCTACGGCTACCAGCTGAGAACCGAGTTCGAGGCACGTACCGGCGCCACCTGGCCGCTCAACGTCGGGCAGGTCTACACCACGCTCTCCCGGCTGGAGCGCGACGGCCTGGTCGAGCCCGCGGGGGAGGACGACGAGGGCCACCAGTTCTACGCCGTCACCGACGCCGGCCGCGCCGAGCTGCGCGCCTGGTTCGACACCCCGGTGCCCCGGACCAGCCCGCCCCGCGACGAGCTGGCGATCAAGCTGGCCATGGCGGTGACCGTCCCCGGCGTGGACGTGCCCGCCGTCGTCCAGGGCCAGCGCCGGCACAGCGTCAAGGCGCTCCAGGACTACACCCGGCTCAAGGGCCGGGCGCTGGCCGGCGAGACCCGCCCCGGCGCCGCCGGCCAGCCGGCCGGCCCGGGCAGCGACCTCGCCTGGCTGCTCGTCCTCGAACAGCTCATCTTCCAGACCGAGGCCGAGATCCGCTGGCTCGACCACTGCGAGACCAGGCTCGCCCAGCACGCCGAGATCGAGCAGGCCAGGGCCGCCGAGGCCCGCAAGGCGGAACCCGGCGCCGCGTCCGGGCCGGCCGCCCGGATCGGGCGCCGCAGGTCCAGGGCCTGACGCCCGTCCCGACCTCACGAACCACCCGGCCCGGTCGGTCACCCCGACCCGGGCCCAGAACAGCAGGGGGAAGTGTGTCCCACACCGATCCGACCAGGAACGCCACCCAACCGGTGCTCCACCTGGACCGCGTCACCCGGGTCCACGGTCAGGGCGCGGCCGAGGTGCAGGCGCTGCGCGGGGTCGACCTGAAGGTCCACCCCGGCGAGTTCGTCGCCGTGATGGGCCCGTCCGGCTCCGGCAAGT
>NZ_JBHJUK010000133.1:0-24900 GCF_042266225.1 Kitasatospora sp. NPDC056181 | reverse complement strand
GCGATGATCAACCTCATGACCCGCCGCCTGACTGGCGAATCCACCCCCACCTGGCGCGGAACCTGACCCTCAAAACCAGGAACGAAACGCCCAGTCAGCCAGCGCAGGGTCGGTTCGAGGCCCGCGCTGTCGGCCAGCTCGCGGTCGATGCACTCCTGGACGCGGTCGGCGTGCCGCAGCAGGGGCGTGAGGAGTTCCCGGGAGGTCTCGCCGGCCGTCCGCTCGCCGTGGTCCTCGGCCAGCAGGTGCAGGCACACGTCCATCCCGCCGAAGATCCCGGCGGAGGTCAGGAAGGGGCCGTCGGCGACGGCTGCACCGACCAGGTCGACCTCGATCCGGGGGTACCGCCGGGCCAGCTCCTCGGTGTGGCGCCAGCCGGTGGTGGCGCGCCGGCCGTCGAGCAGGCCGGTGTCGGCGAGGGTGAACACCCCGGCGCCGATCGCGCCGATCCGGCTGCCCCGGGCCGCGGCGGCCCTCAGTGCGTCCAGGACCACGGGCGGAGGCTCCAGCGGAACACCGTCGCGGCCGGGCACCAGCACGATGTCGGCGTCGGCGAGGCCTTCGAGGCCGTGCGGCACGGCGATGGCCAGCGGCGCCGGCAGGCTCGGGGTGGCCCAGGGTGCCGTCGTCGAAGACGGCCAGGACGTCCAGGCGGGTGGTGTCGATCTGCACCTGTTCGCGCAGTGCCACGGTCGGGGTGAACACCCGTCCTTCCCGGGGGCCGGGAACGCCTTCACCGTGCCCGTGCAGGCCGTCGCGAGGGTCCGTGAGCGCCGCCACGAGCCGGTAGAAGGTGGCCTGCGAGCACATGGCGACCGCGTCGCCGTGTCGCTCGGCAAGGATCCGGGCCGCGACGGGGAACAGCGCCTTCACCGTGCCCTTGGAGCGGCCGCGCCGGCGCCGGACCGTCTCCTTCACCGCGGCCACGACCCGCTCGTCGGTGCGCCCGGCGGGGCTGGGACCACGGGTGGTGTGGTGGTCGACCAGCCCCCACAGGCCCTGCTTGAGAGCTGGTTGGAGCGCACCCGCACCGCGGCCCTCGCACTCGCAGCGAGCAGGTCCCGCCCACCCGGCCCCGGGTCCGCCGCAGCCGCCCGACGCGGGCACCGACGACACCCGCGCCGACGGCGACACCAGCACCCCGGACCGGACAACCACCCGCTGCCGCCGCCGGGCACCCGCTGCGCCCCACCCTCCGCCTCCTCGCAGCCACCGGCATCGACCTCGACGACCTGCGCCGCCAGGCCCGCACCCTCCGCCAGCCCGCCCGCACGCTGCGCCCCGCTGCCGGAGGCACCCGGTGAGCCCCGCAAGCCGGACCCTCCTGCCCGGGCGGACCGGGCAGGACCGCGGCCCTTCAGACGGGAATAACGGTGATCTCGCCCTTGGGCAGGCCGAGCCCGTCGACCAGGGCGCTGATGTCGTTCGGGTCGCTGGTGAGGATCACAACCGGACGGGCCTGCCGGGCCGCGACCGTGACCACCATGGCGTCGACCGTGCAACGGCCGTCGAGCCCGGCCAAGCGCAGGAGCTTGCCCGCATCCCGGCCGATCTCCTCGGTCACCGGGATCACCTGCCCGGACGCGGCGACCGTTCGGTTGATGTTCGCGTCCCGGCCGTCCCCACGGATGACCTCGGTCAGCGTGACCGCGGCCAGCACCATCCGGTACCCCTGGGACAGTGCCGCCGCCGGCGGCTACTCGGCGTTGCCGGGCCCGTCCGCACGGTGGGGCAGCGGGTACCGGCCAGCACCTGCCCGGCCGGCCGCCGGTCGACGGTGACGCTTCCTCAGATGCGTCCGACCTGCCAAGATCCGCTGGTGAAACACGTGACTCACCGTCTCCATCCGGCACAGATACGCCGCCAGTGGATCTTCTCGACGCTCTACCTGGCCGGTGGTGCCTACCTTCTGTACCGCGGTTCGCTCTTCCCGATGAACGTCCGGACTGCCGCCGTCATGGCTTTCGGCGTTCTCCTGATCATCGGTGGACTCCTCCAGGTGAGGGGCGCCTTCAGCAGCGTGAGCTTCGACGAGCGCGAGATCTGGTGGACCGGGGCGCTGGGCTCCCGCAAGCGGTTCGCCTGGGCGGACATCACCAACGTCGAGGTCGGGAAGAACCGCAGCCGCCCCGATTCCGGGGACGTCGTGCGGGTCACCCACTGGGAGCACGGCGACTTCAAGCTGCCGGCGGTGATCGGCATGCCGGGCGCCTGGCGCGACCCGGACTTCGAGACCAAGGCGGCCGACGTCATCGCCGCCTGGCGTGCGGCGACGGCGACGTCCGAGCCGGCGGTGTAGCCGGGCATATGCGGCCCCTCGTTCGCCTTTGGACGAGGGGCCGCTGCTCAGGACCGCGTCGCGCGCCGTCCCCAGTAGTGCCAGCCGGCCTCGATCTGGCTGGGCGGCCAGGCGAGCGCGTCCTTCCAGGGACTCCTTGTGGTCGGTCCAGTGCGACACGAAACCGGCCGCCTGGGCGGTCAGCTGGACGGCGCACGCCCGTTCCAGCAGGACGGCGGAACCCTGGACCGCTCCGCCAACCGCACCGGCGGCGAAGGCGACCCGTCCTTCCGACCCCGGGCGTGGCTACGCAAGCAGGACAAGGCCCACGCCGACGGGAAGCTCGCCCCCCAGCAGACTGCTCTGCTCGATGCCCTCCAGGCCTGACCGACACCACCGCGACGAAGACCGGTACGACGATCGGTTCCCCCTGGTCCTCTACCGTCACGAGGGCGGCGAGCTCATGATGCCCGCCACCCTCGTGACCGCCCTGCTACGCCACACGGCCGAGACCGTCCGGCTGTGGCGGGTCCGGGACCGGGTGCCGCTGGACCTCCTGACCACTGCCCGGATCTACGACTCCCTGGTGCGCTACGCCGCCGACGTCGACGCCGGCATCGCCGCCGCCGACGCGCACGGGCAGCCCGGCCCGGACCCGGGAGCGGACCGCACGCGGGCGGACGAACTCGCGCGGTACCTGGCCGAAGTGACCCGCGACTACCTCGCGGCCGGCGAGCCCTCCTCCGAGAGGGCCGCCGGCTGACCTGCCTCCTACGGCCGGCGGTGCCGGCTGCGTCGTCCAGGGCCGCCGCCCGCCACCCGGCCCAGAGCGGACTCGTTGAACGCCCCGTGAGCAACCCCGTCGTCCGCCCGACGGGCCCTCGGTCCCCAGCGCCCCCAAGGCCGTCAGCAACCGTCCTGGGCGGGGCCAGCCGCCGTCCTGGACCCACCGGCCCGGCTGGACGCCCCGAAGCCCGCCCCAGGGCCCGCCGAGCAGGCCGTCGACGCCATCGCCGCGCTGCGCCACGTTCAGGCCCCGGCTGCCGCCCTGGAGTCCGCGCTCCACCCCGTTCAAGCCGTCCTCGACCGGCCCGGCGAAGACCCGCTCCTCCTGGAGGCAGCCGTGGGCCTGGCCGCCGTCATCCGAGCACCTCACCCCCGGCCGCCCCACCACCCCGGAACCGGCACCCCGGCGCACCGGCCCGGCCGAGCCGATCGCGTGAAGACGGGTTCCGATAGATCAATTGATCCACTGGTCGAAGGCAAAGGTCATGGCAGTACGCACCAGTTGCTGCTGGATCTCTTCCGACAACCCGCCGTTGCCCCCAGACACCGTCGGGACCGGTTGGATGTACCAGCACGGGTCTCCGCCGGGAAGCGCGGCGAAGCCGTCAAAACGGAGATCACCGGCGATCCATACGATGCCCCGGCCATCCGTCATCCCCCGCCAGACCTGATCCGGTACCTCACCCCGGAAAGCCGCCGCCACAGCACCATCCGGGGCGAGCAGCAGGAGCCTCTTGCCCGTCTCACCCGGGGCCTGCTCCATGCGGCACGGCCACACCTGCCAGGGATGGGCTCCCAATATCTCCCGCCAGGGCTGTGGTTTCCTGAGACCGGCCTGGGTCCCCAGCCATGCGATTCCGTATGCAAGGAGGCCGGCCGCAAGACCCGCCGGGAACATTCCTGCAGGTGGGTTGTCTATCAGCCATCCCAGCGCACCGCATAGGCCGACAAACCAGCCGATCTGCCCTGGGGACTTGCGGAGCGCCGCCACCCGCTGCTCGGCGGCTTGGTCCAGGCGCTGCTGCACCTCGGGAGTCATGTCGGCCGCCGACCGTGGTGACACCCGGTATCCATACTCTCTCGCCAGCATCTACGCCCCCACATTGCCCGCCCTGCAGAACCGCTATGAAACCGTCCCCACCTGGCCGACACAACACCGCGTCCCGCCGCGCATTGGGCAACCAGATCGGCGTCAGCTGTGGCAACCGCCGGGAGTACTGCCGGACCAGCGCCGTCCAAGACCAGCCCGGCCGTTGCCGACTCCACCCCGCCCCGTCCTCGCCCGCCTGCTCCCACACCCGGGCGCACGCCGCCAGCTGCGCCGTGGTCTGCTCGTTGCCGACCAGAAGGCGCTGGAGGAGGTGTAGTGCGAGCGGGCCCGCCGCCGGAGCCCTGGTGGCCGAGGAGAAGCGGTCTGGCTCCTGGTGGCGCCGCTCATGACGCCGCCTCACCTCGGCGTAGCTCGAAGGAAACAGAGACGATCGCCATGTCCGATGGGCCGTAAAGCGGTGGACAGCCCTCCGGTCGCTGGGCGAGCATCTCCGCGATGAACAGCGAACCTCACTCCACCAGCCCCAAGCGTGTCCGTTTCGTCGAGCTCAGTGCGAAGGCGCTGCGGGCGCTCGCCGACGGCGACCTCGCCGGGGGCAGCGCCGAGGCGGGTGTCCCTCTCGACCCGCACTTCGTCGGCGACCGGGCCCGCTGGATCTTCGGCTACCGCGCCGACCAGCTCGCCGGGGATCCGTCGGCCGCGCCCTGGATCACGCGGGCCGCGGTGTCCGAACCGGACGGGGCCGTGGTCGGCGACGCCGGGTTCCACGGGCCGCCGGACGAGGACGGCATGGTCGAGGTCGGCTTCACCGTCGTGCCCGGGTACCGCCGCCAGGGCTACGCCCGCGCCATGCTGAGGGAGCTGCTCGTCAGGGCCGCCGCCGAACCCGGTGTCAGGACCGTGCGGGCCAGGGTCAGTGCCGACAACACCGCCTCCCTGGCCACCGTCGCGGGCTTCGGGTTCACACGCGTCGGCGAGCAGGGAAACGAACGTGACGGGCTCGTCATCGTCTTCGAGGTCCCGGCGGACGCGATTCGGACCGGGCACCCCACATCCTCGGCGGACACGACGGCCGTCCCGGTCGAGCCCTGACCGGAGAAGGGCCACACAGGCCGGGCCCGGACATCGCCCCGCTGTGGGGGTGGGGGTGGGGGTGGTCGGGGTGGCGGGCCGGGTGCCTCGTACACGGCCGCCAGGAGCACCGGCCTCCCGGGCGGGGTCGGGGCTTCGCCGGGTGCTCTCGTCACCGGCCACTGCTGATGGAACCTCGCCCGCCGGCTGCTCCCGGCCCGTTGCCGTTCCCACGGTGCGCCGGCGTCTGCTCCCGGCCTGCTGCTGTGCGGGCTGCCGTGTCGGCGGCCGGCGGCGACCACTCCGCCTGCCCGCTGGTCGTTCCGCGCGTTGCCCGCCTCCGGGCGATGGTGTGGGGGGTGGGCAGTCCGGTCAGCCTACGGGCTGCTTCGCCGGGTGCTTCTGTCACCGGCTGCTGGTGACGGAACCTCGCTCCGTCCGCTCCCGGCGGCTCCCGTCCGCTCCCCGGGCTCCCCGGGCTCCCCGGGCCGTCCGGCTGCTCTTGGCTGCGGGGCTGTGTTGGGCGGCTGGCCTGGCTCGGGGTCACCGCAGGCCGCTCCGGTGGGTCTTCCCGGGTGTCCGTTGCGGGGGTCGCGTGACGGCGGGTTGGTGACGGAACCCGCCCCGGGGTGTTGTCGGTTGCCCGGTCTGCAGGCGCTCGGGAGCGTGACCTGACCGCGGTGCGGGTGCTTGTTGCGCTGTTTGCTAGACCAATTCTGGCTTGTTCGGGTGGGATGGTGTTCCGGTTTCGGGGTGTTCCGGGTGTTCCGGGTCTGGTTACTGTGGGTGTTCGTGTTGCGGTCCGGCGGGGCCGGCCGCGGGGCCCCGGGGGGTGGCTTCGGGTGGCTGGAGGCGGTCCCGGGGCCCGGCTGGATTGACGGCCTGTCGGAATGCGTTCCTGGTCGTTCCTGAATATCCGCTGTATTCCGTTCAAGAATTCGGCTGTAATTTTCCGTTGGGATGCTGTTCCGGTGGTGTCCGGGTCTGCTGGTGCGGCGTATCCGCGTCGGCTGGGTGGGGTCGGTGTGTGAGTCGGTATCTGCCTGATCCGTCCGTTCCGGTGGCGTCGTTGGGTGATGCGGTGCATGCCGTCCTGGCCGTCGGTGCGGCGCAGGGTGCTGCGCTGCTGGCGCTTGTCTACCCGCGGCCGGTGGCCGGGGATGGCCTGCATGTCACGGTGGTGGAGACCGGGACCGCCGATGTCCGGTTCGGGTTCCCGGTCGGTGAGCCGTGGGCCGTGCAGGCCGAGCGGGAGTTCGCCCGGCAGGGGTACGTCTCGCCGGCCTCGGTGTTGCGCGGGGACTGGGAGACGCTGCCCGACGGAGGCCGCTGCACGCGGCTGTACCGGAACTCCTGACACCGGCCCGGTCGGCTGTGTCCGGCTGCGCCGTGGTCATCCTGGCTGCCGTGCTGCCGTGCTGCCGTGCCGCCGGGTGTCGCCGGGGGCCGGCTGCTCCCGCTTCTCCCCGGGCCGTCGTCGTCGCCCTGCCGTGCCTCCGCCGGCCTTGCTGTGCCTGGTGCTGTGCCGGCCGCTTGGCGAGGGCGCTGCTGCGCGCCTCGCGCCGCCGTCCCCGGCCTGCTCGTCCTGCTCGGTGGCGCTGTGTCCGGCCCGCTGCTCTGCTTCGGCCGGGGGTGACTGCGCGGCAATCACCCACTGCTGCTCCTCCTCGCCGCTGCGTCTGGACCGCCGGCTGCGCCGGGACAGGCACAACGGCCCGGGCGGTCGGGAGGCTGGCCGTGTGGCTTGGTGTCAGGCCGGGCGCGGTGTGGTGGCACGCCCGCTGGTCCGGCTGACAAGCCTGGTGGCGATGTGGCTGACGCCTTCGAGCGGGCCGACAGTGACGCAAGAGCTCAGCCGGGAGAGTTGTATGCCAGAAAGAAGCGGGCCCCACGTAGGGGGACGTGGGGCCCGCTCCGACAGGGTCTACGTGCCCCAATCAGTCGTGCTGCCGCAGAACCAGCTCGGTGACCACCATCAGCAGCGCCTTCACGGCCGCCGCGATGGCCAGCTTCGAAGCCAGCTCCTTGACCCACGTCGTCTTGTGCTCGGACACCGTCTTCACCTTTCCGCTCCAGACGTACGACGGCAAGCGGTTGCGTACCGTCGCGAGGCGTCCACAGGGAAGGTCGCCTCGTCGGAGAAGGGGAGACAGGGCCCGGCACGCCCAACGTTAGGCGTGCCGGGCCCCTTGCCCGTAGGCGATCGCCCCCTAGCGGTCGCCCACCGGCCCCCGTTGTCTGGAGTTTGGCAAGGTGATGGCAGCACTGTACCCACCTGCGCCTCAACTCAACTTCGAAAGGCCGTAGTTTGGTCTGCCAATGCAGGTCAGACCCGGGCTGCCTTGGTGCGGTGGTGTACCAGCTCCATCGGGAGTTCTGTGTGGTGGAGCTGGCCGAGCAGGACGTGCAGCGGGCCAAGGAAGCCGTCCGAGACGCCCATCGACGGGACCGAGACCCCGGGAGGATCGGCAGTGTCCCGCGAGGCGCTACGGCGCCGTCTGGAGGGCTGTCCTGGCCGCCACCGGTGCCGCGGTCCGGTGGTGTTGGTGCTGAGGCTGTCCAGGCCGTTGTCGGGGCCGGCCTTCTCCTGGTGGTGGGGCTCGGCGGCCTGGTGGCTGGAGAGGGTGTCGGTAGGGGCTTCTACGGTGGTGTACGGGTGGGGCGGGTACCGGGGTTTCCTGCACTGGAGACGGAACGGCAGACCTCCCGGTCTGCGCGGGGGTGGTTACGGCCTAACCGGCGTCCGGGGAGAAAGGGCCCAGGGACGGCTCGTCAGCACCGGCCCCACTCGTCAAGCCGCGCGCCCCGAGTGCCTGCCGCCGTCGTCTCGGGCCTGCTGTGCCGCCGTCCCGGTTACCGGCGCCGTCGTCGTCCCGCTGCACTTTCGGCGGCCTTGCTGCGCGCCGCTGTTCCGGGCCGGACGGCTGGGGGGCGTCAGGCTGCTCTGGTGGCTCTGGTGGTGGTCCGGGGTGGGTTGGTGCTGTCGTGTCCTGCTGTCGCGTGGGGTGATGTCGTGTGCTGGCTGTGACGTGGGTGGATACCCCTGATCCCCTGTGTGTGGTGGCGGCGCGACAGGTGAGTGCGACAGGCTGCCGGGCGGCCGGGCTCGTGCTGGGGTCTCTGTTGGCCGCCATCCCGGCTGGGTGGCCGCTGCCCGAGTCTGCTGCGACTCGCTCCGGCCTGGCCAGGTCTGCGTCCCTGCCTGCCTCGCTGGGCCCCGGCTCGGCCCGGTTGGCTGGGTGCCGTTGCTGGGTGGCGTCAGGCCGCCTGGGTGGTGGCCTGCGGGGTTCAGGGGTCCGGGTGGTGCCCTGCTTGTTTCCCCGTGTCGGTGGTGTCGGGCAGGGTGTTGATCATGTTTGAGGAGTGGTGGCGTGTGCGGCCGGATGAGGAGCGTGTGCAGTGGGTGCTGGAGTCGTTCACGGCGGTGGGGCCGTTGCGTTTCGGTATGAGTGCCGATGAGGTGACGGCCACTATGAGCGCTGTCACCGGAGACACCGAGCGGCGTACCTGGAGCGGCGGGTTGAAGAACAACGCCTGGAGGGTCAGGGAAGACCGGTATCGGGAATTCGGCCTGCACCTGTACTACCAGGACGGGCGGCTGGCCGGCATCGCGGTCGACGCCCTGCGTGGACCGCAGGTCACCATCGAGGGCACCGCGCTTGTCGGCCGTACTCCCTCCGTGGTGGGGCAGTGGATGCAGGAACGCCATCCCGAGCTCTCGTACATGAGTCTGGGCGTGCCCTGCTCGGACTCCGTGGGTGTGGTGATCAACGTCCAGCGGGCGGGCGACCGCCTCCTCACCCGGCCGGTGTTCTTCCCCGCCGAGGCGCTCCACGACCTCCCCCACTGGTTCCCGCAGAAGGCCTGGGAGATCCACGGCTGAGCGTCCCCCGAACACATGTGACGTGGGGCTGTGCTACAAGTCTGACCAGGTGCTATGTGGCTCGGAGGGGCCCGGCTGGGCGTGTTCCGCCCGCCGTGTTGCACCGGCCGCCGCCGACGGGGAGGGCTGTCCGGCCGTGGCTGCTGTCCGGGCCCGCACACCTGGGGTACCCGCCGCCGCCGGGGCGTGTGCCGGGGTCCGGCGCGAGCCGGGGTTTGCCCGTGGGTGGGGTTGTCGCGTCCTGCTGCCGCGTGGGTTGTCGCGCCGGGTGCTGTCGCGTCCTATGACGTGCGCGGACGGGTCGTTTCCCCGTGTCCGGCCGGGGCGCGACAGCACCCCCCGCGACAGGCCGCCGTGCCGGGCCCCGGCGGCGGCCGGCTGACCTGTGACAGCGAAGCCGGGATGATCGGATCAGGTGTAGACGTCCCGGCCGTACTCCTCGCGACTCAGCCGAAAGTCACCAGGCCGATCACGGCGGAGCTCCTCGTACCGCTGTGTGAACACGTCGAGTGCTTCGTGGATCGTGCAGCCGGATGCGTCCCGGATCGCCTTGATCGCACGGATTATCTGGCGGTCCAGGATGTCGCGGTCCACGCTCTCAGGCAGCTCTTCCATGAGCTGACCGTACCGATGAGCGTTCGACTCCACCGGTCAATATTGCCTGCCGATCGGTCAAGACCGCTTGTCACAGACACGGGCTGTTAAGCCGCCGCCCGACCCTGGCCGTCGCCGGCCCCGCCGCCGGGGCGACGGCCGTGCTGTCGCGGCCCGTGTCGCGTTGTCCTGTCGCGGGGGCGTGGTCGCGTGGTGTGACGTGGGCACAAGGCCCGTTCCCCCGTGCCGGGCGGGGACGCGACAGCACGGCCGGGCAGGCCTCCACCGGCCTCTCCAGCGGCGCCCGGCGGCCCGTGGCCGGCCCCGCCGTCGAGGACGTCCCCGAGGGCCTCCGGGCGGGCCCGGGCTGCGCGGTGCGGGTGCTCGTGGCCGGTCCGACTGGTCTCGGCCTTGGGCAGCCGTCACCGGGCCCTCGCCGCGTCGTGCCGCCGGCCGTCCTGCCGTGCTGCTCCCTGCTGCTCGCCGGGGGCGGGGAGTCGTCCTGCCGGGTGTCCGGTGCTCCGGGGGTGCCCCGCTCGCAGGGGGCTGTCAGGCTGCCGCCACCGTCACCGCCACCGTCACCGCCCCCTTGCCCACCGTGCCGTCTCTGCCCGGTCCGGGGCCGCAGGCCCCGCCTCTGGCCGCCTGCCGTCACTGCTGGGGTCCTGTGTTGCGCCGGTGGCTGTTCGCGGTTGTGGTGGGCCTCGTGGTTTCCGGTGCCTTGGCGGGGGAGTCGGTCAGCGGTCGGCAAGGTGGTGGGAGGTGAGGTGGACTTCCTGGAGTTGGGCGGTGGTGAGGCGGCGGGCTTCCCAGATGACGGCGGCCACGTCGGCGGCCCGTGGGTGGAGCGGTGGCAGGTCGTCCGGCAGGCGGATGCCGCCGAGCGCCGCCAGATCGCGGGCGGGAATGCCGAGCAGGCCCGCGAAGCCGGCGACCAGTTCGGGGGTCACTTCGACGGTGCCTCGGCCGATCCCGCCGATGGTGGACGCCGACAGGTAGATCCGCCCGTCGGTCACCGCGTACAGGGCCTTGGCCGTACATGTCCAGGTGAGGTTCCGGCTGTGCGCGAGTTCCAGGAGCACTGCGCCGAAGCCCGGCTCGTAGCGGTGGTGCGGCCGGTCGGTCCCGCCCCGCCCCTCCCGCCGTACCAGCGGCTGCGCCCGGATCGCGTCCAGGAGCGGGCGCCGGTGCTCGGCGGGCATGACCATCGTGTTGTAGACGACGGGGCTGACCGACCAGTGCGGATTGCGGGTGACCGGTGTCAGGTCGTCGGGTACCGGCCGCCCGGCCAGGACGAAAAGGTCGGCGGCGTGCAGACCGAGCACCGGCCCAAGCTCCCTGAGCAGCCGTTCGGTCGCAGGCCGCCCGCCGAGCACGGTCTGCAACTCCTCCAGGCCGGCGCCGACCACCGTGGAGAGCACGGAGGCGTCGATCGTTCGATGCCCCATCAGGCGCGCCAGCAGCGCGCCGAACTCCAGCACTCCTGTCATCCCGTGAGCCTACCGACCTGGCGCGGGCCAGCCGGCCCTCCCGGTCTCTCCTGCGGCACCCGGCCGCCCCGACCGACGCCGCCCGCAGGACGTCCCCGACAGGCCCCTGCAGCGCCATGCTGCTCCCGTGGCCGGTCCGGTCGGTCCTGGTCCCGGGCAGCCGCCACCAGGCCCGTGGAGGTCCGCCGGTCCGCCGGCCGGGCCGCCAGGCCCCAGCACACCCACCGCCGCCTTCGAGCCGTACGTTGACGGCCACGGACGCCGCCACACCTTCGGCACCTGGAGTGGCTCGAACGGCGCGAGACAGCAACTCGGCAGCCCTGACCCACTCTGCTGCGGCCCCCTGATGCACAAGACCAAGCCGCAGACCAGCTCTACCGGCCAAGAGATCTTGACCGGCGCGGCCGAACGCCTGTCGGTACGGTCAGCCCATGGAAAACCTTCCAGAGAGCGTGGACCACGAGATCCTGAGCGGCCGAATCATCCATGCGATCAAGGCGTACCAGGACGCGTCCGGCTGCACGATCCATGAAGCGATGGACTTCGTCCGAGAGCGCGACGCGGAGCTTCACCGCGACCGACCGAACACCTGACCTGCCAGCTGCCCGACCGGTCAAACTCACCTGGCACCCGGTCAAGATCGCCTGTCAGAGGACAGCCGTTCCAGCCGCGTCCGGCTGCGCTGTCGGGCCGTCGGTGTCCGGGGCCGCAGGTGCCCGTCCACGACGTACTTCAGCACGCGGGTCTGGTTCCGGCGGTTGCGCCAGGTCAGGGTGGCGAGCAGGTCGCCGGGGACGGTCAGGTCGAAGCGGACGGGGGTTGCGTCGACGTGGACCGCGGAGGCGCCGCAGCCTCCGGCGCCGAGCATGGACCAGTCGCCATGCCCCGGGAAGGCCGGATCGCTCCAGGTCGTGGGGGCGGTGCCGCAGCACTCCTGCCGCTCCAGGTCGACGACCCGCATGCGGCTCACCACGGACACGACGCGTCGGTTGACGTGCAGGGCGTACACCTCGTCGCCGGGGCGCGCGCCGAACCAGGCCGGGAGCGAGGAGTGGACGCCGCTGAAGGCGACCGGCGGCCGCTCGCCGACGCGGCCCGCCTTCCGCAGCGCACGGCACGTGTCGTGGGTCCACAGGACGGTGAAGGCATCAGGCATGCGGTGATCGTAGGCACGAGGACCGACAATCCCCCGCGGCACGATCACCGCCCTGTCCCGGCCGGACCGCCCAGAGGCGGGAACCGCGCCTCACCACGGGAGGCCGTCGCGACCCGGCCGCGACGGAGTGGGGCCGCGCACGCGCTCAGGGCGAGCCGCCTGCGATGGCCTGCGAGCGATGGCCGGCGATCCGACTTCCCAGTCCGAGGTGCCCGGGGCGGATGGCGCGATCGGCCATGTGGCGTGGCGGGAAAATGTCTTGATGGGCAGTCACCTTCGGTGAAAGCGTGAGCACGTTCCGTGTTGATCGTGTGGCCGTCGGTAGCCCTTCGGCCACCCTGCATGAGGTGGCAGCTTGACGGAGACGCAGCACCTGGCGAAGGTCTACAGCGACCGCGCCTACGTGCACACCACGACCGTGCGGCACCAGGGCAGCACGGTCGCGTTCGCGATGGACGACCAACGGCGGATCGTCTATAGCGTCCTGGACCTGTCGCAGCACGACGAGGCGAAGGGCGAGGCGGACGCGGCGTACTGGTCGGCGGACCCGCTGCCGCTGCGCTTCCCGGCGGAGGTGGCGCGGGTCGGCTACGCGGTGGCGGGCACGGTGCGGATGCCCGTGGTCAAGCGCGGCGGCCGGGTCGAGGCGGACGCGGCGGAGCGGCTGGACGAGCAGGAGCTGGACCGGTTCCTGTCGAGCACGGCGCGGCTCGGCGCCGCCGCCCCCTTCCACGTCCTCTCCGACGGCACTCATGTGTACGTGCTGCGCCAGTCGGTACGCGCCGACCATCCCGACGCGGTGTTCCGGCTCACCGACGGCACCGGCTCCTCGGGAGACCCGGCCCGCACCGACTACCTGGTCCAGGGCGGCGAGCGCAAGGTCGCCGTCGTCGACGCCACCCTGCTGTGCGACCGCTTCGTGCTGGCCGGCGGCGAGCTGAAGGCGGTGCGCGAGGTCCGCTACCGGCGCAGTCGGCACAAGGGCCGTCCGGACTCCGCCAAGGACAGTCTGGGCACGCAGGACATGGAGGGGCAGCCGTTCGTCGAGCCGACCCAGGAGCTGTCCTTCGTCCGCAACCTCTCCGAGGGGCGGTTCACCGCCCTGCTGGTGCCCACCGCCGTGCACGGCCGGGAGCGCTGGCAGGTCTTCGCGCACAACGACGCCACCGGCCGGATCGACGGCTTCAGCGTCGAGCGCAGCCGGGACGGCCTGTTCAACACCCAGGGCACCCAGGCCTGGACCAGCCCCGACCCGCGCTACCGGGACGCCGTCTACGAGAGCGCGCCCGGCGCCTGCCCGTTCACCGGCCGACCGCTGGTGCCCGCGGCGGGCGAGGGCGGCCGGGCCGGGACGGCGCTGCGCTTCGACGGCGTCGACGACGTGGCGGAGCTGCCGAGCAGTGCCCTCGACCTGGCCGACTCCGACTTCACCGTGGAGTTCTGGGCCCGGCGCACCGCCACCGGCGGCCGGGAGGACTTCCTGATCGGCCACGGCGCCTCCAAGGGCGTCCGGCTGCGCACCCTGCACATCGGCTTCCGCCCGGACGACACCTTCACCTTCGCCTTCTACGGCGACGACCTGAACATCCCGCAGCGCACCACGGACACCGACTGGCACCACTGGGCCTGCGTCTTCGTCCGGGACACCCGCGAGCAGATCGTCTACCGCGACGGCGTCGAAGTCGGCCGCCGCACCACCGACATGCCGTACGCCGGCCTCGGCGGACTCACCCTGGGGCGCGGCATCCGCTCGCACGGGCGCGGAGAACTGGACGAGGTGCGGATCTGGCTCCGCCCCCGCGGTGGCGCCGAGATCGCCGCCGACCGCGGCCGCCGTCTGATCGGTAACGAACCCGGTCTGGCCGTCTACTACCGCTTCGACGAGGGCGCCGGCACCACGCTGCACGACCAGACCGACCACGCCCGCAACGCCGCGCTGAGCGGCGGCCCCGTCTGGGTCACCTCCGAGGCCCCCGTCGGCGAGGACTCCGGGGTGAGCCGGAGCGGCTTCGCCTTCACCGGGCGCCGGGTGGTCTCCGGCTTGTCCGCGCTGCTGCACCACCAGCAGGAGGCCTCGCCCGCCGGCTACGGCCGGACGGCCAGGCCGGTCAAGCGCCAGGCGAGGGTGCTGCTCGCCTGCACGACCGGCGGGCCCGACCCGGTGACCGGCCAGGCCACCGAGGAGGCCTACGTCGCCACCGTGGACCTCGGGGTGGGCCGGGACGGCCGGCTGGCGCAGGTCCCGGAGGAGCTGGCCCTGCCGGTGCTGGCCGCGCCGGAGTCCAGCGGGAACGTGGACGCGGCCGGCGAACTGGACGCGCAGGTGGCCCGGCTGGCCCGGGACGTCGCCGCCACCGAGGCCGAGGTCGCCCGCCTCCAACTGGAGACCGCGGAGATCCCGGACGTCGAGCGCCAACGCGCCGAGGCGCGCACCGCACTGGAAAGCGACCCCACCTACTGGCGCTACCGGCTGCGGTTCAAACTGCCCAAGGACGGCAAGGACCAGTACCTCGCGGTCCAGGGTGACCGCAAGGACACCGTCGCCCCGCTGGTGCGCACCGCCGACAAGCAGGCCGCGTCGACGATCTGGACCTTCGAGCCGACCGGCACCACGCTCAACGGCATCACCTGCTACTTCGTCAGGAACGCCAACTCCGGTCTCGACATGAACGTCGACGGTCGGGAGACCGGCAACGACGTCCCCCTGATCCAGTACTCCCGGGAGGCCGACAACGACTCCACCCACTTCGCGCTCGACACCTGGAACGGCCACAGTCTGGTGTGCCGCCGCAGCCGCAAGCCCATCGCGGCCCGGGACAGCCAGGGTGACCGCATCGTGCAGTACGACTACGCGACGGCGAACGCCTCCGGCGAGGGCATCCTGGTCCTGGAGCGGATCGACAATTCGCTGAGGTCCAGCCCCGCCACCGACCGGCTGAACCAGCAGATCGCCGAACTCACCGACCGGCTCCAGCTCCTCGGCGTCAAGCAGGACCGGCTCGGCCAGCTGCGTCGCGATCTGGCCGCCCAGCAGGCCGGCCTCGCCGCCAAGCAGGAGGAGCTGGGCCGGCTCACCGGCGGCGTGCGCGGCTCCGACGACATCGCCCTGCCGGTGCCGCAGCTCGTCGTCGACCGCACCGGGCTGAGCGGATCCGGCGCGCTGCTGGGCTTCGCCCGCGCCGCCGACCGCCCGTTCCTGCTGGACAGTGCCACCGGCAACGTCGTGCTGTACTTCCGGGGCGGCAACGGCCAGTTCTTCGCCGCCTACTACGACACCCAGGTGCTGCGCTCCTCCCGGCAGTTGGCCGCCGGCGGACGGACGGCCTCCTTCACGGCCCGGGACGCGAACACCGACCTCACCGGGACCGGGATCACCGTCGAGGCCGGGGACGGCCCGGCGCAGGTCAACCTCACCGTCCGGCACGACGGCCAGACCGAGAAGTGGACCCATCTGCCGCGCCGGGCCGAGGACTTCGCCGCCGTGGTCAACGGCGCGGCCGAACAGCCCGTGACGATCGGCACCGTGCTGCGGATCGACGGCGACGTCGTGCAGTTCACCGAGGGCACCCTCGCCCCGCTGGCCGGCCCCGGCTTCGTGACCGTCGGCGGCCACGGCTTCCGCTTCGAGGGCAGCCACCCCGCCGGTTCGAAGTCGCTGCGCCTGGGCGCGGGCGCGGACCAGACCCTGCTGAAGCCCGGCATGAGCGTGCAGCGGGTGCGCTACGACCACCGCTGGTCGGAGTCCTCGCAGCCCGGCAGCGCCCTCGCCGAGGGCTCCCGGCTGATCACCGTCGACCCCGGCGGCCTCGCCGAGCTGCCCCTGGGCAGCGCGGACGGCCTGGTGCGCGGCCACGGCGGCCGCTGGCGCGCCGACATGCCGGGCCGCGCCTACGCCTTCGACGGGAAGGGCCGCTTCCTGGCCCTTCCCACCGGGCAACTGCCCCGGGCGGCGACCCCGGGCGACCTCACCCTGGAAGCCTGGGTCAACCCGGAGCGGGCCGAGGGGCCGGCGCGGCTGCTGCACGTCAACGCGGGGGACACCCCGTACGGCCTCGGCCTGCTCGGCACCGAGGCGACCTCCGGGCTGGTCTTCGACGGCACGGACGACGCCGCCGTGGTGCCCGGCGCCTTCGGCTTCGGCGACGGCGACTTCACGGTGGAGTTCTGGGCCCAGCGAACCAAGATCGACAGTCAACCGCACATGGTGGTCGGGCACAGTGGTGACGAGGGGCGCACCAACGAGAGCCTGCACATCGGCTTCCGCAAGAACGGCTTCTTCACGTTCGCCTTCTACGGCGACGACCTGGACACCACCCAGCGGTTCTCCGACACCAAGTGGCACCACTGGGCCTGCGTCTTCCAGCGGGAGAGCCGCCAGCAGGTGATCTACCTGGACGGCCAGGAGATCGCCCGGCGCACCGCCAACGCCCCGTACCGCGGGCAGGGCCGGCTCTCGCTGGGCACCGTGCTGTGCTGGCCCCGCGAGTTCGCCTCGGTCCGGATGGACGAGGTCCGGCTCTGGTCCAAGGCCCGCGGGGGCGACGAACTCCGGGCCGAGCCGGGGCGGCGGCTGACCGGCAACGAGGCAGGACTGCTCGGCTACTGGACGTACGCGGTGCCCGCCCCCGGCACCCCGGCGGTCCTGGCCGACCGCTCCGGCAACAACCGGCACGCCGAACTGCGCGGCATGCCCACCCCCGTCCCGGCGCGCTCCCCGATCGCCGACGGCGGCTACCGGGTCGTCGCGGCCGTCGGTGAACGGCGGATCGTCAGCCGGGAGACGTTCCCGCTGCGCGAGTGGAGCCACCTCGCCCTGGCCTACCAGCAGTCCTGGGCTGTCGAGTTGACCGGTGACGCCCACCTGGAGGTGACGGACGACGACACGCTGGACATCGCCGACGACCTGACCCTGGAGGTGTTCGCCCGCGTCGACCGCCTCGGCGAGACCCAGGGTCTGCTCTCCAAGGGCCGCACCGCCGACGGCGTCGGCGGCAGCGTCCCGTACCGGCTGGCCGTCCTGCCGGACGGCCGGCTGGAGTTCGCCTTCGAGGAGCCCGACGGCCGGGCCGTACGCTTCACCTCCACCGAGGGCGTCCGGGCCGGGCAGTTCCACCGCATCGCCGTGGTCCGCAAGGGCGGCCGCTCGATGCAGGAGCAGAAGGGCACCCAGCAGATCACCGCCACGGGGGCCGACGGCAAGCCGGTCACCCAGAGCGTCGAGCTGGTCGAGTCGGTCGCGGTGCGCGAGTGGCAGGACATCCGCTTCCACCTGGACGGCCGGGAGGTCGGCGCCGCCCGCTACGAGGGCCCCGGGCCGCGCGGCAACGACGCGCCGCTGGAGCTCGGCCGCGCCCGCGAGGGCGCCACCGTGCAGCAGCTGACCGGGGTGGTCGCCGAGGTCCGGATCTGGGCCGCCGCGCGGGACGCGGCCCGGCTCGGCACCGCCGTCACCGCCCGGGACCGCGGCCTGGTCGCGCACTGGCGCTTCGAGGAGAACACGGGCAGCACGACCGCCGACGCGACCGGCTCGCACCCGGCCCGGCTGCGCGGCGCCCGCTGGGTCCGCAACCCCGACCCGCGCGGCAGCCTCTTCCGGCTGTACCGCAACGGCGTCGCCGTCGCCTGCGACCCGGCCGGCACCCCGGGCCTGCCCGACACCGCCGCCTTCGCCGACAGCGGAGACCCGCAACTGACCCTGGGCGCGGTGCTCAAGGACGGCAAGCCCGTCGAGGCCTTCGCCGGCGTGCTGGAAGAGGTGCGGATCTGGCGCACCGCCCGCACCCACGAGCAACTGACGGACAACCTGTTCACCCGGATCAAGGGCGAGAAGGAGGACCTGGTCGCCTACTGGCCGTTCGACCGGGACTCCACCGAGGCGAGCGCCGCCCAGGTCCGCGACGAGGGCCTGCGCGGCAACCACCTGGACCTCGGCCAGGCGGCCACCCGCCCGCGCACCGTCCTCTCCACCGCCCCGGTCTCCAACGACGCCGCCCAGGTCCGCTCGGCCCTGGCCGGCCTGCGCACCCCGTTCCACCGGACCGTCTCCGCCGCACCGGCGGTCGCCGAGTACGCCGACATGCAGTACGGCTCGCGCGGCGAGGCGTTCGGCGTCCTCAAGCGCGCCTACAGCTACCTGCAGGACGGCCGCTGGCACCTGATCACCGGCTACAAGGTCGGCGAGCTGGTCAGCGAGTGGGTCAGCCAGATCCAGTTCGACCCGCAGCTGATCGGCTACGTCGAGGGCGCCCCGCCGGTCCCCTCGGAGAACCTCACCGCGGGCCTGACCGATCCCGGCAGCGACACCTTCGAGGGCGCCTCCTCGGTCAGGCTCACCGAGGCCGAACAGGTCGTCCGCTCCTTGTCCTCCGCCAAGGAGCGCAGCGTGGACGCCGCCTTCGGCTTCGCGCTCTCCAACGAGGTGGACGTCGACGTCTGGATGATCACCGCCCCGCTCGGCTTCGGCATCGCCAAGTCCCTCGCCAAGGGCGGGGTCTCGGCGAGCGTGCGCGGCAACCTGGAGTTCTCCAACAGCTGGGCCGAGGACACCTCCGTCTCCCAGGGCGAGAACACCGCCCGGAGCACGAAGGTCTCGCTCACCGGCCACTGGGAGGACCCCGGGCGGGTCCTCAACCCCACCGCCGGACGCCGGTACGTCCCGGCCAACACCGGCTTCGCCGTCGTCCAGTCACAGACCGCCGACGTCTTCGCGCTGCGCCTGGCGCACAGCGGCGCCCTGGTCGCCTACCGCATCCAGCCCAACCCCGACATCCCCAAGGACTGGAACGTCGTCCCGTTCCCGATCAACCCCCGCTACACCAAGCAGGGCACCCTGGACGGCACCATCGGCTTCGACGCACGCGGGAAGGTCGCCGACCCCGACTACCAGGGGGTTCGCGAGCGAGGCGAGTACAGCTACTTCAAGCCCCGCGAGGCGTACGCGCTCAAGCGCCGCATCCAGCGTGACCAGCAGCGCCTGCACAGCTACTACGACAGCGTCTCCACCGAGACCCACACCCCCGACCCGCTCGCCCAGCGGGCCGGCCGGGTGGTCGGCGGTGCGATCGGCGCGGACGCCGCCCCGGCCCGCGGCCGGGACACCGCCGACAGCGCCGCGGGGCAGGGCTTCTCCCGCCGCGACCTGGTCAACACCTACGTCTGGACGGCCGCCGGCGGCTTCTTCGCCGAGACCACCGAGACCACCGACGTGGTCAGCGAGACCACGGCCGGCTCGTACGCGCTCTCCGGCTCGGTGGGCACCTCGATCGGCACCTCCTTCCAGATCGCCGGAATCGGCATCGGCGCCCAGCTCGACGCCTCCGTGGGCGGCGGGATGACCACCACCCGGGCCCGCGGCAAGGAGGCCACCCGCTCCTTCGGGCTGGAGGTCGAGGTCGCTCCCAGCAGCAACCTGCAGAGCTACGACCAGGACCGCAACCCGCTCTTCGACGGCGACGGGCAGCCCCTCAAGGTGCCGGGCAAGGTGGACGCCTACCGCTTCCTCAGCTTCTACCTCGGGGAGGACAGCGAGCACTTCGACGCCTTCTTCAACAAGGTCGTCGACCCCCTCTGGCTGGCGAACGGGAACGACCCCAACGCGGCGGCGCTCTGCCAGGCCCGCCAGGCGGACCGCAAGCCGCCGTGCTGGCGGGTCCTGCACCGGGTCACCTTCGTCAGCCGGGTCCTGCCCGACGTCCCGCCGGCCGACGCGCCCCCGCTGGAGAAGGCGATGCGGCAGCTGGACGTGGAGAGCAACTACGAACTCGTCCGCCGCCTCGACCCGTACGTGAAGTCCGCCGCCACGAGCCTGCCCGAACTGGCCGAGGCCACCCGCACCACGCTGGCCCGGGAACTGCCGGAGCTGCTCCCGCACGCCACCGACGTGATCGGCTTCCTCGCCCAGTACTACGGCGTGGAGGCCTGAGCACCCGGGCCCTGGTGCGGGACCGCCCCGCACCAGGGCCCGGACCAGGGCCCGCACCAGGGCCCGGACCTGACGCCCGACCGGTCCCCGTCGGGGCCAGGCCGGGCACGTCGCCGTGGTGGGCGCTGCCGGGACCGGCCGTGGCGCGCACACGGGACCGGAGCACGGCGCCGCAGTCGGCGTCGGCCATCCGGTGCGGCGTGGCCGTCAGGACGCGCGGATCAGCCAGTGCTGGCCGGTGCTCCCGGTGTCGGTCTGCTGCTGGATGGCGGCGGAGTCGGACGTCGAGCCACCGGCGACGCCGAGGACGAGGCCGCTGCGGACGCCGGCGATCTTCACGTAGCCGCCCCCGGCGTCGACCAGGCGCCACTGCTGGTTGGAGCTGTGGCCGGGCGTCCACTGGATGATCGGGGCGCCGGCGGCCGTCGAGCCGCCCCGGACGTCCATGGCCAGGCCGGAGTGGACGTTGGTGAACTCCCAGATGCCCGGGCCGGCCGAGGCCGGCCGCCAGCGCTGGTTGTCGCCGCCGTGGGGGGTGTACTGGATCAGGGCGACGTCAGTGGCCGTGGATGCGCCGGGGACGTCGATGGCCTTGCCGCTGAGGCGGTTGACGAACTGGCAGACGGCCGGCATCGGGTCGGGGGTGAGGGTGACCGAGCCACCGGCCGGGACGGTGACGTCCTTGCTCCAGCCGCCGGCGCGGACGGTGGTGGTGGTCCCACCGACACTGTGCAGGGTCAGCGTGGTCACCTGGCCGGCCGTCCAGGAGACGTCGACGGTGAAGCCGCCGCGGACGCCGGCACCGGTGACCGAGCCGGCGGCGGCCCAGGCGGAGGGCAGGGCGGGCAGCAGGTCGACCAGGCCGGGGCGCGACTGCAACAGCATCTCGACCATGGCCGTGGGCGTGCCGAAGTTGGCGTCGATCTGGAACGTGGACCTGGAGCCCATGCCGTACATGTCGAACATGTTGATGCCGGTGCCGTTGCTGTGGTCGACCGAGGGCTTCATGACGGTCGTGACCAGCTGGTAGGCCTTGTCGGCGTTGCCGAGACGGGCCCAGCACAGGGCTCGCCAGGCGCAGGCCCAGCCGAAGCTCTGCATGCCGCGGGCGGTGAGCAGGTTGGTGGCGCCGGCGATCAGCGCGGCGGGGCTGGTGCGAGGGTCGATGCGGTCTCCGGGGAAGAGGCCGACGAGCGGTGAGAGGTGGCGGTGACCGGTCTCGCCGAGGTCGGCGTCGGTCATCCATTCCTCCAGCCGACCGGTGGTCCGGCTGACCTGCGGCAGGTGGAGACGGTTCTGCAGGTCGGCGACGGTCACGGCGAAGGCGCCGTCGAGGCCGAGGGCCGCGGCGGCGGTCCGGTAGTTCTGGAAGAGCTGCCAGACGAGCTCCTGGGCGTACGTGATGCCGAGCGCGTCGGTGGGGCCCTGCTCGGGAGACCAGTCGTGATCGTCGACGAGTACCTGTCGGGAGGCGCCGGTGTCGGGGTCGGTGACGGTGGTGACGATCAGGCGCGCCTGCCAGAACTCGCAGGCGCCCTTGAGCAGGGGGTAGATCCGGGCCAGATAGGCCCGGTCGACGGTGTACTCGTAGTGCTCGAACAGCGAGTTGCAGATCCAGGCGTTGCCGGCCGGGTGCCACCACCAGCCGCTGCCGCCCCACGGATTGGTCGAGATTCCCAGCGTCCAGCCGGCGACCTTTCCCGAGGTGTTGCGGAAGCCGTTCCGGGAGTCCTGGAAGAGCTTCAGGGTGGTGTCCTGCCAGAACGGGAACTGGGTGACGCAGTAGTCCGCGAAGGCGTCGAAGCATTCCGACAGCCCGGCCCGGTCGGCCAGCCAGTAGTTCATCTGGACGTTGATGTCGGTGTGGTAGTCGCCCATCCAGTCCGGGTCGTTGCGGTCCACCCACAGCCCCTGGAGGTTGGCGGGCAGGCTGCTGCGAGAGCCGGTAATGGCCAGGTAGCGGCCGAACTGCAGGTAGGAGGCCTCCAGTTCGGGGTCGGGTGCGGCGCCGGTGGCAGCCCGGGCAGCCAGTCGGGCGGGGGTGTCCATGGCCCGCTGGGCGGCGGTGGAGGTGCCCAGGTTCACGGTCATGGACTGCTGGAGGCGCTGGTAGTCGGCGACGTGGGTGGCCAGCAGCGAGCCCGCGGGCACCGCGGCGGCGGAGGCCGCGGCCGCACGCGCGAGGGCCAGCGGGTCACGGGTGGCGTCCTTGAAGCCGGTGGCGGCAGCGCCGGCCGCGTAGTTGGTGCCACCGCTGACCACCAGCAGCACCTCGGAGCAGCCGCTGAAGGTGACCTGGCTGCCGGTGGCCGCGACGGTGCCGCCGGTGCCCACGGCCTTGAGGACGGTCGCGTACGTCAGGCCGTTGGGCAGGGCGGCGGTGAAGGAGACCGAGGCTCCGAGCGGATCGGCGGTGACGGCCTCACCACGGGTACCGGCCAGGGTGAGGCTGCCGGTGTAGCTGCCGCCGCCGCTCTGGCTCAGCCGGATCACCATCACGTCGTCGGGGTGGCTGCTGTAGACCTCGCGCCGGTAGGTCACCTCGCCGAGCCGGTACGTGGCGGTGACCAGGCCGTTCGAGAGGTCGAGCCGGCGCTGGTAGCCGCTGATCGCCGACGCGGCGTGGGCGGCGATGTTGAGGTAGGCCTTGGCGAGCAGGCCGAAGGTGCCGAAGTCGTCGGTGCCGTAGGGGAACTGGCCGTCCGAACCGAGTACGGCGTTGAGACCGCCGGTCCACAGGGTGGCGTCGGTGAGGTAGAAGGCGTCGCGCGAGGGGTCGCCGGTGGTCAGGGCGCCGAGCCGGCCGTTGCCGATCGGCAGGCCCTGTTCGATGATCAGCGCCTCGGTGCCGGGCGAGGGGTACCGGAGCGTGACGGCCTGGCCGTCCGGCACCAGCGAGGCCGAGGCGGGGCGGGCGGCGGCCGCGCGCCCGGTGAACTCCGGCAGGGAGGAGACGGCCAGCACGGCACCGAGGGACAGTGCGGCCCGCAGGACACTGCGGCGGGACGGAACGGAGAGGGGCTCGGGGCGAGGGTGGCTCACGATGGTCCTTTCATCGGAGATCGGTCGGCCGGGTGCGTCCTGCTCGCGGGTGCCTTCGCCGCACCGGCCGCGCAGCCGCTGCCGATCCGGCACCGATCGCGTCTGCGCTGCGCTTCCCCGGGGCGGCTGCGGAGGTTCGCCCGGTTCGACCGGTCGGGTCGGCGTAGGGGTGGGGGTGTGCTGCCGACGGCGGGAATCTAGCTATCATCGGATGTATGGTCAATGGTTCTCGCAGCCCCGTCGGGAAGTCCCCGTGCCGGTCGGGGGCCGGGCGGTACTGCAAACCTCGCCTCTGACCGTCCTGTACAGGGAGTTTCCTCGCCGGTGGCAGGGGCTTCGGGCTGACGCCGCCCCGGAAAGCGTCGGCCGGCCAGGGGGTCTTCCCTGGCCGGCCAAGACGAAATATCCGATGTCTACCTGCCGAGAGCGCGCTCACGGTGGAACAGCTGTCGTCCGTCAGCCGATGACGTGGTTGGCCCACGGCGACGGGTCGTCGACGTTCTCCTGGGTGACCGGGCAGGAGGAAAGCCGGTCCTCCCTTCGGGTTGGGGGCGCTGGGCGCCGGGCGCACAGGGACGGAGGCCCGGGGCCTCGGGTGTCATGTGGTACCGGTGTCGAGGCCGGGGGAGTCGGTGGGGATCCCGGTGGCCAGCCAGTCCTCGACGGCGGCGACGTGCACGGAGCTGGCGCTGGCGGCGAGGAGGGCGTCACCCGCGGCAAGGGCCCGCCAGATGGCTTCGTGGTCCCGGTGGGCCTGTTCGCGGGCGGGTGCGTGCCGGATGCCGCGGACGATGCGCAGCCGCTGGGTGTGGGTGGAGAGGATGCCGAGCAGGGTGGAGAGCACGGGGTTGCCGACGGCGTCGGCGATGGTGCGGTGGAAGGCGATGTCCAGCTCGACGAACTCCTCGATGCTGATGTCCCGGGCGCTCCGGTCGAGGATGGCGCGCAGCTCGGCCAGGCCCGGCCCGGTGATCCGGTCGGCCGCGAGGGCGGTGGCCTGCGGCTCCAGCAGGCGCCTCACCTGGAGGAGTTGGCCGGCGGTGTGGCCCTGGGAGACGTCGGCGGCGAAGGCGAGCGATTCCAGGAGGAGGTGGGGTTCGAGGCCGGAGACGTAGGTGCCGTCGCCCTGCTTGGGGACGAGGATCCGCATCGCGGTGAGTGCGCGGACGGCCTCGCGCAGGGAGTTGCGGGACAGCCCGAGCTGGTCGGCCAGTTCGGCCTCGTTGGGCAGCCGGGCACCGGGCTGGAGAGCGCCGGAGAGGATCATCTCCTTGATCCGCTCGATGGCCTGATCGGTTACCGACATGTCTGGTCCCCTCTGGTACGGAACGTACGGGCCTGCGAAGCGGCTGTCCCGCGGTGACGGAACAGGGGGCCGGAGCGGCGCGACCAGTGCCCGCCGGGCTGGTCGCGCCGCTCCGGCGGCTCGGGGGTCGTCGGTCCTGCTACTCCTGCTTCTCGCCGGAGGCGAAGCGGGAGATGATCAGCGCGACGATGATGATCGCGCCGTTGAGGAACTGGTTCCACAGGGGCGGTACGCCGGCGAGGGTCATGACGTTGACCACGAGCTGGAGGGTCAGCACGCCGGTGAGGGCGCCGAAGAGGGTGCCGCGGCCGCCGTTGAGGCT
>NZ_JBHJUK010000132.1:0-24922 GCF_042266225.1 Kitasatospora sp. NPDC056181 | reverse complement strand
GGGGGGGGGGGGGGGGGGGGGGCTCGGGGGCGGGGCTACCGCGCCCGCGCCCGGCGCGGGGGGGGGGCCGCGGAGGCGGCCCCCCGGGTGGTCTGCCCGACTCGCCCCGCGGGGTCAGTCCTTGGCCATGGCCTCGATCAGGCTCTTGGGCCGCAGGTCGGTCCAGGACTTCTCGATGTAGTCCAGGCAGTCCTGACGGGGCGCCTCGCCGAAGACGGTGTTCCAGCCCTCGGGCACGTCGGCGAAGACCGGCCACAGGGAGTGCTGGCCCTCGTGGTTGACCAGGACCAGGAAGGAGGCGTCGGGATCGTCGAACGGGTTCGCCATGGGTTGTCCCTTTCTCGGTGTTGTGGACGGCCCGGGCCCGGGCCGTGCCGGGTGCTCGGGCGCATGCCCGGGCGGGTGCCGTCCCGGGTTCCGGGCAGGTACCCGGACAGGTTCCGGGCGGGTAATCGGGCAGGTGGTCGGGGGCTCAGGCGCCGGCCTGGGCCTTGATGAACCGCGTCAGCCGGCCGACCCCGTCGGCGATCTCCTCGTGGGTCAGGTAGCTGACGGAGAGGCGGATCTCGTGTTCTCCGCCGCCCTCCGGATAGAAGTACGACATCGGCGTCCAGATGACCCCGAACTCCTCCGCCGACCGGGTCAGCGCCGCGTTGTCCGCCCGGAACGGCACCGACAGGGTCAGGAAGAAGCCGCCGGTGGGCTCGTTCCAGCGCACTCCCAGTGCGGCCCGCTCGACCGACGGCAGGTGCTCGGCGAGCTGCTTGAGGGTCACGCGCATCGCGTCGCCGTAGTACGCGGCCGTCCTGGCCCTCAGCCGCGAGGCCTCCTCCGGGTCCGCGAGCAGCATGCCGGCGACGACCGCCTGGCTCACCGGCGAGGTGTTCACCGTGATCATGCTCTTGATCCGGGTGAGCTCGTCGGCCAGCAGACCCTCGGTGCCGTCGGGGCCCGTCACCACCTGGTCGGCGACGACGAAACCGACCCGCGCGCCAGGGAAGAGCGTCTTCGACAGCGAGCCCAGATGGACGACCCGCCGCTCGCGGTCCAGGGACTTGAGGGTGGGCAGCTGTGCGCCCGGGCTGACGATCCGGTACGGGCTGTCCTCCAGGATCAGGATGTCGTGCCGGGCCGCCAGTTCCAGCAGCTCCCGGCGGGCGCTCAGGGTGAGCGTGGCACCCGAGGGGTTCGAGTGGTCGGGGATCACGTAGAACGCGCGGGGGCGGCGTCCGCGCGCCCGCTCGGCGAGGATCGCCGCCTCCAGGGCCGTGCACGAGAAGCCGTCCGCGCCCTCCGCGACCGCGCCGACCGCCACGTCCAGCACCCTGGCCGCGCCGGTGATCCCGACGTAGCAGGGGCTGGAGACCAGCAGCACGTCGTCGGGCCCGGAGATCAGCGCCCGCACGGCGAGGAACATCGCCTCCTGCGCGCCGACCGTCACGACGACGGACTGCGGGGGTACGTCGACGTCCTCCTCCCGCCGAAGCCACTGCGCGACCAGCTCACGGATCTGCCCGCTGGTCGGTCCGTACTGGAACAGCGCCGAGCGGATCTGCCCGGGTGACGCCCCGCCCTCCTCCAGGTGCTCCAGGTACCGGCGCAGGTGGGTGAAGATCTGCTCCGTCTCGAAGAAGCCGTCGTACGGCCGGCCAGGTGCGAACGACACTGCGTCGGGGTAGCGGTGGGTGATCTCGTTCAGGAAGTTCATCGTGTCGAGGACCGGGTCCGACACGGAGGCGTGCAGGTCCGCGCGCCTCAGGCCCGGGCCCGGCATCCCCTCGGACGACTCACGACCCACCGGCTCACGGCCCGCCGGCTCACCACCTGCCGGCTCGCGACCCACCGGCTCACGGAGTACCGGCACCGCGCCGTACCCGGAGGCGCCGTACCCGGAGGTGTGCCCGGGCGCGCCGTACCCGGAGGTGTGCCCGGGCGGGGCGAGCCGCACCAGTCCGGTGCCCGCGTCCCCCACCGACGGCGTGCCGGTGAGGATCATCGTCTCGGTCAACTCGTCGGCCAGGATGCCCAGGACGTCGGCCACGCCCTGCTCCCGTCCCACCGCCAGCGCGTGCAGGACCGGGCGGCCCACCAGCACCGCGTCCGCCCCCAGTGCCACCGCGGCCAGCACGTCCGCGCCGCGCCGCACCCCGCCGTCCAGCAGCACCGGACAGGCGCCGCCGACCGCGGCCGCGATCTCCGGCAGGACGTCCAGCGTGGCGGGGGCGCCGTCCAGCTGCCGCCCGCCGTGGTTGGACACCACCAGGCCGTCGACGCCCGCGGCCAGCGCCCGCGTGGCGTCGGCGGCGGTGACGATGCCCTTGACCAGGACCGGAAGCGTGCTGACCGACCGGAGCCAGTCGATCACCGACCAGTCCAGCGTGGCGTCGAACTCGGCGAGCGCGTGCGCGCCCGGCTCCTCGTACCCGCCGCCCTCCAGGTTCGCCGGCCCGACGCCGGCCGGCACCCGGAAACCGTTGCGGAGGTCCCGCAGCCGCCGGCCCAGCCGGGGCGCGTCCACCGTCAGCACCAGCGCCTCGAACCCCGCCGCCGCCGCCCGCTCGATCAGACGGCGCGTCACGGACCGGTCGCGGAAGCAGTACACCTGGAGCCAGAGCGGGGCGGAGGCCGCCAGGGCGATCTCCTCGAACGTGCGCCCAGCGAACGTGCTGACCACCAGGGGCACGCCGGCCGACCCCGCGGCGAGCGCCGTGGCCGTCTCCCCCGCCGGGTGGGCCAGCGTGTGGTAGGCCATCGGCGCGATGCCCACCGGCATCCGCCAACGGCGTCCCAGGATCCGCGTCCCCAGCTCCGGCCGCGCCACGCCGGCCAGCAACCGGGGCAGCAGCCGGACGCGCTCGAACGCCTCCAGGTTGGCCGCCAGCGTGCGTTCCCCGCCGGCCCCGCCCTCCAGGAAGTCCCAGGCGCCGGCGTCCAGCGTCCCCGACGCGGCCTCGCCGTAGTCGGCCAGGGTCAGCAGCCGCCCGTCGGCCCCGCCGGTCACTGCGCGGCCAGCCGGTCACGCTCCACGGCCTCGTACAGCGCCCGGATGTTCGAGCTGCCGAAGCCACGCGATCCGCGGCGCTGGATCAGCTCGAAGAACAGCGTGTTCCGCTCGTACGGGGAGCGGCTGAACAGTTGGAGCAGGTAGCCCCACTCGTCACGGTCGGCCAGCACCTGCGCCTCGCGCAGCTCCGCGATCTCCTGGCCCATCTCCGGGAACCGGTCGCCGAGCATCTCGTAGTACGTCCCCGGGGTGGCCAGGAACTCCACGCCGCGCTCCCGGAAGTCCCGGACCGCCGGCACGATGTCGTCGACCAGGAACGCCAGGTGCTGGACGCCGGGGCCGCCGTTGCGGGCGAGGAAGGCGTCCAGCTGGCCCGGCTCCCGCGCCGGATCGGGCGCCACCAGCGTGAACACCACCCGTCCCGACCCGCTGCTCACCACCACCGAGTCCATCGCCTGCCCGCCGACGGCGACGTACTCCGAGGAGAACCGCTCCAGGCCGAAGGCGTCCCGGTAGAAGTCGGCGTACCGGTCGAGGGCACCGCCCTCAAGGCAGACCGCGATGTGGTCCAGCGCCCGGACCACGCCGCCCGCACCCGCCGTACCGGAACCGGCCGCCGTCCCGGAGCCGCCGGCCGTACCGGAGCCGGCCGGTGCGCCGTGCCACCGGAAGCCCGCCGGCAGCCCGGCGGCGGCAGCGGGCGACAGCAGGGTGTGGCAGACCTCGCCGAACCCCGACACCACCGGCCAGCGCTCGTCGGACCCGACCGGCTCGGCGCCGGCCTCCACCGCCGCGTCCCGGGTGGCCACCACGTCGTCGCAGACCAACGCGATGTCGGCGATGCCGTCCCCGTGCTCGTCCAGGAACCGCCACATCCCGCGGCCCGAGCTGACGACCAGCTGCACACCGCCCTGGCGCAGCAGCACCGAGCTGCGGTCCGGCGTGACGCGGTCCGCGACCCGCGTGAAGCCCATCGCCGACTCGAAGTAGTCGACGGTGGACACCTTGTCCCGGGTGTACAACTCCACATACGCAATGTCTTGCACGGCCATGGGAAACCTCCTGAAAGGGCCGGTGGACGATCGGCGCCTCGGCGGGGGTGCCGGCCCGCCGGACCGCGGCCGTCCGGCACCCCCGCCCTCAGCCTGCTACCAGCGCCATTCCTGCTGCTTGAACAGGTGCCCGGCCGGGATGCCGCGGTCCTTGCACCAGGTGAGGAACTCCTCGATCTGCTTGATCTGGTACGTGTCCGGGGTGTAGGTGGTGGCCATCACGTGCCCCAGCCAGTCCTCCTCGCCCATCGCGTACACGTACGCCTCGCCCGCGCCCAGTTCCGTCATGATCGCCGCCGCCTGCTCCGCGTTGGAGCCCGACAGCTTGCGCGAGTTGCTCATCTTCTTCGTCACCGGGATCGTCAGCAGCGCCTGGTACAGCCACGTCAGCGGCGCACCGTCGCACTCCATGCCGAGGAACGCGATGTCCGCCGTCCCCAGGTGTCCCTTGATGTAGCGGTACAGGGCCGGGTCGATCCCCGAGGAGTCGGCGCCGACGAAGACCTTCTTGCCCGCCAGCTCGACCCAGTACGTCGACTTCGCCCGGATGTCGAGGTCGCAGTGCTCGCCCAGGAACGGCGTCGCGGTGACCTTGCCGCCCGGGAACTCCACCTCGTCGAAGTCGTCGACCTCGATCACCGGGAAGCCCTGGTGCCGCAGCGCCAGCGCCATCGACGGGTCGGCCAGGTTGCCGCGCGACGACCGCGGCACGACGATCGCCCCGACCCGTCCGCGCAGCTGGAGCAGCGTCTCCAGCACGATGTGGTCCTGGTGGCCGTGCGTGATGACCACCAGGTCGATGTAGTCCGGCAGGTCGTCCAGGGTGTACCGGTCGCCGGCGGTGCTGTCCGCGCTGATGAACGGGTCCGTCACGACCGCCGCCTGCGGCGTCTGGAGCACCAGACACGCGTGGCCGAAGTACCGGATCCGCCCGCCCGCCTCGATGTGCCGGTCCTCCGCCCCTGAGGGCCGGTCGGTCAGCAGGCCCGACAGCTGCTTGGCCTGCGCGTCGTCCAGCTCCAGCGCCTCGCGCAGGTGAGCCAGGGTGGTCGGCCGCACCCGCGTCCTGAACAGTTCCTCCAGGCCCGGGTGCCGGAACGGGATCGCGAGCTCCAGCACGTCCGGCGACGTCAGCCGCGGCGTGCTCAGCACGAACGGCCGCTCGACGCCGGTCTCCAGGGACAGCTGAAGCGACTGCCGCGACTCCTGGTAGACCTTGCTCTTGTAGACCACCGGCTCCATGAAGCGCATCTGCGCCTGGTTGTCGGTGTCGTAGGCGAGCTCCACCAGGCCGCCCAGCTCCGCCGGGAGCTTCGGGTACAGCGGGGTCAGGTCGAAGCCGGTCGCGTTCGCCCGCAGGAGCTCCTGGCCCTCGGCGATCGCCTCCGCGAACTTCAGGATGTCCGCCCGGTCCCGCTTGATCGCGGCGAGCAGGTCCCGCACCTCGTCGGCCCGCTCCTCCGGGATGTTGATGAAGTAGCCGCCGCGCAGCTCGGGGTTGCTGCTCGCCGCCACGTGCACCTGCGGCGACTGGAGGTACGACTCCAGCAGCGGCACCTGGAGGAACGCCAGATTCATCGCCGACTGCACCGGAGCCATCGTGTACGGCCAGGCGAAAAACCTGTCGATCAGCGGCTCGACAATCGCCTTCGACCGCAGAAACAACTGCTCCTCAGCCATGTACGCCCACCCTCCAAGAAAAGGGAAAAGATCCCGACCAGACCCGACCAGACACGAATCGCCCCGGCGGACACGCCGCCCGGACCACGGAGACACCACACGGAGGACGGCCGCGGGCCCGAAGGAAAAGGGGTCCCCGCAGAGGAAGAGGGCCCCCACAGATGAACCCCCGGACCGCCCGCCCCGGGGCACCCGCCCCGCTCCCGAAGCAGGATGACCCCACCTCCACCACGCGAACAACCCCCGGCCCCGCGCACCGCCGTTCAACCGCCGCAGAGCCTCCGTTGAACACCCCGGCCGGTTGCGCGCGCCCCGCCGGCCCGTCCACGGCCGACCGGCCGCGGGCGTGACGGCGGCGGGCGTGACGGCGGCGGGCCGGCGGCGTGACGGCCGGGTGGTGGCGGCGTGGTGGCGGCGTGGTGGCCGCACGCGGGTCGAACAGTCGTCCGCGGGCATGCCACGGCCGGACGTGGTGGGCTAGGGTCGCCCGGGGTGCGTCCCGCGTCCGTACGCCGGCCGGCCCGCGGGCCGCTGCGAACGCCCCGGCGGCACCGGTCGCCGTGGCCGCCGGCTGCGGGGGCTCATCACCACCCGTCCGCGCGGGAAGCCGCCCGTGGCCGTCGCCTCCGGGGCGCGACACCTCCGGCCCTCCGTCACCGACCGGCCGTCACGGGCAGGCTCTGACGGACAGGCACTGACGGACGGGCTCTGACGGACAGACCGTGCCGGAGACGACGCCACCCGGCCGGGCGGCCGACGGGCCGCACCGGACCGGGGGCACACCCAACCGGGCGGCTCGGCCCGCGCGCCCCGCGCCGTTGCCGGGGCGGCCTCGGTAGCTTGACCGCGGCGGCAGTCGGCGACGACGACAGCGGCCACCACGGCAGCAGCGGACTCCGGAACACCTGGCGGGTGCAGATGGTCAGTGGCGAGCTCGATCTCACCGGTCTCCGGCGCGTCTACGGGCGGCCGGGCAGCAGGCTCTTCTACCGGGCGGTCTGCCGCAACGCCCGGCACTGGGGGTGGACCGAGCCCGGCCAGTCCAAGTGGCGCTGCTGGCGGGCGCAGCGTCAGTTGGAGGGCGTCCTGGGCCGGAAGCTGGCCCTGCCCGCCGGCTCGCGGGTGCTGGACGCCGGCTGCGGGTCGGGCGTGGTGGCACGGGAGCTGGCGAAGCGGTTCGGCGTGCGGGTCACCGGCGTGGACGTGCTGGACTTCCACGTCCGGGAGGCCCGCCGGCTGAGCGTCCGGGCGGCGCTGGAGGACCGGACCACCTTCTCCTGGGGCGACTACCACGACCTGGAGTTCGCCGACGGCTCCTTCGACGGCGCGTACTCGATGGAGACCCTGGTGCACGCCTACGACCCGGCGCGTGCCCTGGCCGAGTTCCACCGGGTGCTGCGGCCGGGCGGCCGGCTGGTGATCCTGGGCCCGGTGGGGGCCCCGCGGGAGGAGATGAGCCCCGAGGGCCGCGCGGTGCTGGGGCCGTACCTGGACGCCATGTCCTTCCCCGGTGCGAAGCGCTACGACACCCGGAGCCTGAACGAGCTGCTGATCGGCGCGGGCTTCCGGATCGAGGAGGCGCTCGACGCCACCGCCCGCTACCGCCCGACCTCGGACGCGCTCTACGCGTACTTCCGAGCGCCGTACGCGCTGCTGCGGCTGTTCGGCCCGGCGGAGCGGTGGCTCGGCATGCGGTCGGTGGTGGAGATGTACCAGATCCGGGACTACGTCTCCTGGTACGTGCACACCGCCGTCAAGCCGTAGCCCCTGCCGTGGCTCCGGCCCTGGCCACCGTTCTCGCCCCGGCCCCGGTTCCGGCCCCGGCCCCGGCCGCCGACGTCCGTCGCGGGGTCCGTCAGACGCGCGCGCCGAGCATCCGCAGCACCAGCTCGGCGTAGCGCCGGCCCAGTTCCTCCGGCGTCTCGCTGCTGCGCCCGGTGTACCAGCGCGAGACGTCGATGCCGAGCGAGGTGACGGCGCGGGCGGCGGTCCGCACCTCGGCGACCTCGAAGTCACCGGTGGCCGCGCCCGCCTCGATGAGGTCGCTCACCTCGCGTTCGATGTCCAGCCGCAGCGCGGCGACCACCGCGTAGGCGTCCTCGGGCAGCGCGTGCAGCTCGTAGTTGACCACTCGGCCGACCGTGCGGGCCCGGGCGTGCCAGGCGGTGAACTCCTCGACGAGCCGCCGCATCCGGGTCACCGGGTCTGCCCCGCCGGCCACCGCGGTCCGGACCAGCTCCAGCGTGGCGGCGTGCCCGGCCCGGCTGATCTCGGCCAGCAGGGCGGCCTTGGACGGGTAGTGGATGTACAGCGCGGCCGGGCTCATGCCGGCGCCGGTCGCGATGTCCCGGGTGGTGGTGGCGTGGAAGCCGCGCTCGGCGAAGGACTCGACGGCGGCCTGGAGCAGCCGGTACGCCGCCTCGGGGCGGGCGTCGGCGCCGCCGGGCAGGGTGGGCCAGAGGTCGGCGATGGGCGTGCTGGTCATGGCGCCATCCTCCCAGATCGGTCGTACAGGCATTCAGGTCGCACGGGCCCCAGCGGTCACGGGCGGCACTCCGCGGTCGGTCACGGACGCCGCCGCCGTCACCGACGGGTGGACGCCGCGGTGTGGCGTGCGGCCCGGCGGACCGGTGGCGGGCGGGTGCCGGGGCCTGTTGACAGGGTCCCCCACCGACAGCATGCTAAGCAAGCGCTTAGTCACGAGCGTCACCAACCGGCCACCCCCCGGCCGGACCACGCGAAAGGACCCTCCGTGGTGCACTCCTTCAAGGGCCAGGTGGCCGTCGTCACCGGATCCAGCCGGGGCATCGGCCTCGGGATCGCGCGCGAGCTGGTCGCGCGCGGCGCCCGGGTCTGCCTGACCGCCCGCAACGCCGAGCCGCTCGCCGAGGCCGTCCGCGACCTGGGCGGCCCCGAGGTCGCCATCGGCATCGCGGGCAAGGCCGACGACCCGGCCCACCAGGACGAGGCGGTCGCCCGCACCCTGGAGGCCTTCGGACGGCTCGACCACCTGGTCAACAACACCGGCATCAACCCGATCCACGGCCCGGTGCTGGACACCGACGAGGGCGCCGCCGCCAAGATCCTCGCCGTCAACGTGCTGGCCCCGCTGGCCTGGACCCGCCGCGCGCACGCCGCCTGGATGGGCGAGCACGGCGGCTCGGTGGTCAACGTCGCGTCCGTCGCCGGCATCCGGTCCTCGCTCGGGATCGGCATGTACGGGGTGTCCAAGGCCGCGCTGATCCGGCTCACCACCGAGCTGGCCGCCGAACTCGGCGGCCAGGGCATCCGGGTCAACGCCGTCGCGCCCGCCGTGGTGAAGACCAGGTTCGCCGAGGCGCTGTTCGAGGGCCGCGAGGAGCAGGTCGCCGCCGCCTATCCGCTGGGCCGGCTCGGCGTGCCGGAGGACGTCGCGGGCGCGGTGGCGTTCCTGCTCTCCTCCGACGCCGCCTGGATCACCGGCCAGACCCTGGTGGTCGACGGCGGCGTGACCCTGGGCGGCGGGCTGTGAGCGGGGCCGGGGACGCCGACGTGACCGGGGATGTGACCGACGACGTGACCGGGGCCGGAGAGGCAACCGGGGCCGGAGAGGCAACCGGCGCCGGGGCCGGGGACACAACGGGAACCGCCGCCGGGGAGCCGGTGGACTTCGCCGGCCAGGGCGTGGTGGTCACCGGCGCCGGCCGGGGCATCGGCGCCGCGCTGGCCCGCGCCTTCGCGGCGGCCGGCGCCCGGGTGGTGGTCAACGACCTGGACGCCGCGGCCGCCCGCGCGGTGGCCGCCGAGATCGGCGGCACCGCCGCCCCCGGCGACGCCGCCTCGGCGGAGGGCCTCGCCGACCTGGTCGGCCGGGCCCGCGAGGCGCTCGGCGAGATCGACGTCTGGTGCGCCAACGCCGGAGTCGCCCCGGTCGGCGGGGCCGGCGCCCCGGCCGACGTCTGGGCGGGCGCCTGGGAGGTCAACGTGCTCGCCCACGTCCGGGCCGCCGACCTGCTGCTCCCCCGCTGGCTGGAACGCGGCACCGGCCGGTTCGTGGCCACCGTCTCGGCCGCCGGGCTGCTCACCATGCTCGGCTCGGCGCCGTACGGCGTCACCAAGCACGGGGCGGTCGCCTTCGCCGAGTGGCTCTCGCTCACCTACCGTCACCGCGGCCTGCGCGTCCACGCGCTCTGCCCGCAGGGCGTGCGCACCGACATGCTCGCCTCGACCGGTGCGGTCGGCGAGGCGCTGCTGGCACCGACCGCGCTGGACGCGAAGGACGTCGCCGAGGCCACGCTGGACGCCCTGCGCCGGGACCGCTTCCTCGTCCTGCCGCACCCCGAGGTGGCCGAGTACTACGCCGTCCGCGCCACCTACCCGGACCGCTGGCTGGCCGGTGTCAACCGGCTCCAGCAGGGGCTGGAAAGGAGTGGAGCCCTGTGAGGGCCTGGCAGGTCACCGAGCTGGGCGAGCCCCGGGCGGCCATGCGGCTCGTCGGGGACGTCCCGCGGCCGGTCCCCGGGCCGGGGCAGCTGCTGGTCCGGGTGCGGGCCGCCGCCGTCAACTTCCCGGACGCGCTGATGGTCCGGGGCCAGTACCAGGTGCGCCCGCCGCTGCCGTTCACCCCCGGGGTGGAGCTGTGCGGCGAGGTGGTGGCCGGGGAGCGCGCGGGCGAGCGGGTGATCGGCAACCCGGTGCTGCCCGGCGGCGCCTTCGCCGAGTACGCGCTACTGGAGGCCGCGGCCGCGTTCCCGGCGCCCGGGCCGCTGGACGACGCCGAGGCCGCCGCCCTGCACATCGGCTACCAGACCGCGTGGTTCGCCCTGCACCGCCGGGCCGGGCTGCGGCCCGGCGAGACGCTGTTGGTGCACGCGGCCGCGGGCGGGGTCGGCAGTGCGGCGGTCCAGCTCGGCCGGGCGGCCGGAGCGCGGGTGATCGCCGTGGTCGGCGGGCCCGGCAAGGCGGCCGTCGCCCGGGAGCTGGGCGCGGACCTGGTGGTGGACCGGACGGCCGTGGACTTCACCGCCGCGATCAAGGAGGCCACCGGCGGGCGCGGCGCGGACGTGGTCTTCGACCCGGTCGGCGGCGCCGCGTTCACCGGCTCGACCAGGTGTGTCGCCTTCGAGGGCCGGATCGTGGTGGTCGGGTTCGCGAGCGGCGACATCCCGGCGGCGGCGCTCAACCACGCGCTGGTGAAGAACTACGGCATCCTCGGCCTGCACTGGGGCCTCTACAACTCCCGTGACCCGCAGGCAGTCCTGGCCGCGCACGAGGAGCTGACCGCGCTGGCCGGGGCCGGTGTGGTCCGCCCGCTGGTGAGCGCCCGCCTGCCGCTGGCCGGGGCGGCCGACGCCGTCCAGCGGGTCGCGGACGGGCGCAGCACCGGACGGGTGGTCGTCCTCGGCGAGTGAGGCCGGGTCACCGGGCCGCGCCCGCGCCCCCGACGAGTGAGGCCGGATCGCCTGGCGGTGGTCGTCCTCGGCGAGTGAGGCCCGGTCACCGGGCCGCGCCCGCGCCCCCGGCGATGACGTCGAGGGCCGGGCGCGGCGCGCGGCCGAGGAGGGCGGGCAGGGCGTTGTCGAGCTGACGGCCGTCCAGGAAGCCGTGGGCGACCGCCGAGTAGGTGCTCAGCACCATCGGCACCTGGAAGGGCGCCGCGCCCGACGCCGCCACCGCCTCGCGGGCCTCGGCGAGGGTGGCGGGGCGGTAGGCGACCGGGCGGCCGGTGGCCCGGCCGAGCGCCGCGGCGACGTCCGCTCCACCGATTGCCTGCTCGCCGACCAGTTCGTAGACCCGCCCGGCGTGCCCGGCCGGGGCCAGGGCCACGGTGGCCGCGACCTCCGCGAGGTCGGCGCGGGCGACGGCGGCCAGCCCGCCGTCGCCGAGCGGCGCGGTGATCACGCCGTCCTGGTCGGGCGCGGCCAGGACGCCCAGCAGTTCGGCGTAGAGGCCGTTGCGCAGGATCGTCCAGCTCAGGGTCGTCGACGCGCGCAGCCGGCGCTCGGTCCAGCGGTGGGCCGCCGCGTATCCCAGGTGGTCGCCGTCGCCGGAGAGGCTGGTGTAGACGACGTGCCGGACGCCGGCGCGCTCGGCGGCCTCGATGGCCGCCCGGTGCCGGGCGACCACCACGTCGTCCTCGCCGTAGCCGGCCGAGATCAGCAGCAATGTCCGGATCCCGGTGAAGGCCTCCGCCAGCGTCCCGGGCCGGTCGAAGTCCACCGTCCGGACCGGGACGCCGGCCACCGGGGTCCGGTCGGGGGTGCGGCTGCCGGCCACGACGCCGTCGAGGCCCCCGGGGAGCTTCGCCAGCCGCTCCAGCACGAGGGCGCCGAGTCCGCCGTTGACACCGGTCACGAGAAGCATGGTTCCTCCAGGTTGGTTTCCGGGCGCCCGGCTCGGCGCCCTGCCCTGCGACCATCCTCGGTAGCCTGGGGTTCCGGCGTAAGGAGGCACTTTCATGTCAGTGGGGCACACCGCGGTAACCACCCCCCGGCCGGTGGTCTGGTGCGAGGACGGGGTGGACTGCGGGATCCGTGACCTGCTGGACCGGCTCGGCGACAAGTGGTCGGTCCTGGTGCTGGTCGAACTCGCCCAGGGCGTCCGGCGGTTCCGTGAGCTCCAGCGCGCCGTGACGGGGATCTCGCAGCGGATGCTGACCCTGACGGTGCGCCGGCTGGAGCGGGACGGCCTGGTGTCGCGCACCGTCCACCCGACCGTCCCGCCCCAGGTGGACTACGCGCTCACGCCGCTCGGCCACAGCCTGACCCACCTGGTCCGGGCGATGGCGGACTGGTCCTACGACCACCACGACGCGATCGTCGGTTCCCGGCGGGACTGGGACGCCGCCAATCCGGGTTCGGAGATCCGCTGAGGCTCCGCCGGGATCGGCTGGGCTCCGCAGGATCCGCTCAGGCTCCGCCGGGATCCGCTGAGGCTCCGTCCTACCGGGCGAACTCCATCTCCGGGAAGCGCGGCGAGGGCCCGTCCAGCAGGTGGTCGTCGTGTCCGCGCAGCCAGCGGTCGAAGAAGGACGCGACGTAGGCCCGGGTGGCGAGCACCGCCCGGTCCGGGCGGATGTCGCCGACGTCGGCCCGCAGGGCGTCGCCGGGCACCGCGCCCTGGCGGGCGAGTTGGGGCAGCAGCGACTGCGCGTCGGTGTACGAGCCGTGCCGGGAGCCGGTCAGGGTGACGTCGGCCTTCCAGCCCCGGGTGTGCTGCCAGAAGGCGTCCCAGCCGGGCTGGTGGTGGTAGTCGCCGGAGTCCTCGCTCCCGGTGCCCATCAGCAGGAACGGGCGGTCCAGGCCGTCCTCGGCGACGCTGCCCAGGTGGACGCCGGTTCCGTCCGGGCCGGGGAAGTGGAACTGGCCGTCCAGGTTGACGCCGGCCGCGATCCGGGGGTCGTCGTGCATGGTCTGGGCGGCGGTGAAGCCGCCCGCGGAGTGGCCTGCCATGCCGATCCGGGTGAGGTCGAGCGAGGCGGCCAGGCGGGCCGGCAGCCGCCCGTCGGTGCGTAGCGCGGCGAGTTCGTCCAGGACGAAGCGGGTGTCGTCGACCCGGGTCTGCAGGGCCTTGCGCAGCAGGGCGCCGATGTCGGTGCCGGGCCCGGCCAGGCCCGGAAGGGCGGACTCCACGAGGCGGCCGTCGGGGAACTCCACCTCGGAGGCGTCGTAGGGGTGGTCGACGGTGACGACGACGTAGCCGCGCGAGGCGAGGTCCTCGACCAGGCCGGTGCCCCAGGTGCGCGGGTCGCCGAGTCCGGCCGAGTAGAGCACCACAGGGCGCGGTCCGCCGCCGGGCAGCACGGGTGCGTCCTGCCGGGCGTGGGTGCGGACGCCGGACCAGTCCGTCCGGCCGGGATCCGTCCCGTAGTTGAAGACGGCGGCGCCGTCCTTGCCACCGAAGTGCGCGGCGGCGCGGGGCTCCATGTAGCGGGCCCGTTCGTCGCCGTACGCGGGGCGGGTGGCCGGGTACCAGAAGCTGACCATCAGCTCGCGGAGCCGGTCGGGCTGCCACGGGTCCTGCCGGCCGAGGTCGGTGAGGTGCAGTGCGGTGGTGCCGACGGCGTAGGGACCGGTGGGCTGCGGCAGTGCGGCCTGTGCCTGGCGTTCCGTCACGACCGGTGCCCCGGCCGCCGCGGCGGGTGCGGCCGCCGCGCCCAGCAGCGCCGTCGCCGCCACCAGCGCGGCGATGCCCGTCCGTGCCGCCCGTCCGTGTCCCCGTGTGCGCATGGTCTCCCTGCTCCCCGTGTCGTCCGCCCGCCGCCTCCGGCCGGCCCGTACGCCGACAGTACGGGCCGAGGTGGCGGGCGGACGTCATACCGCGGTGCCAACCCGCCGGGTACTACCCGGGTATGACGCAGGTCAGCGGTACCGCCGGAGCTCGCGGTGGGCCAGTGAGCGCTTGTGCACCTCGTCCGGTCCGTCGGCGAGGCGCAGCGTCCGGTTGCCGGCCCAGAGCTGGGCGAGCGCGGTGTCCTGGCTGACGCCGGCCGCGCCGTGGGCCTGGACGGCCTTGTCGAGGATCCATTCGACGGTGCTCGGAGTGGCGATCTTGATGGCCTGGATCTCGGTGTGGGCGCCGCGGTTGCCGACGGTGTCCATCAGCCAGGCGGTCTTGAGGACGAGCAGCCTGAGCTGCTCGATCCTGACGCGGGATTCGGCGATCCAGTCCTGGACGACGCCCTGTTCGGCGAGCGGCCGGCCGAAGGCGACCCGGTCCAGCGTCCGCCGGCACATCAGCTCGACGGCGCGCTCGGCCATGCCGATGGCGCGCATGCAGTGGTGGATGCGGCCGGGCCCGAGCCTGGCCTGGGCGATGGCGAAGCCGGAGCCCTCCTCACCGATCAGGTTGGCGGCGGGGACGCGGACGCCGTCGAAGTGGATCTCGGCGTGGCCGCCGTGGTCGGAGTCGTCGTAGCCGAACACCTTCATCCCGCGCCGGACGGTGACGCCGGGGGTGTCGCGCGGGACGAGGACCATGCTCTGCCGGCGGTGCGGCTCGGCGTCGGGGTCGGTCTTGCCCATCACGATGAGGATCCGGCACTGCGGGTTCATCGCCCCGGTGATGTACCACTTCCGGCCGGTGACGACGTACTCGTCGCCGTCGCGCTCGATCCGGGTGGCGATGTTGGCGGCGTCGGAGGAGGCGGCGTCGGGCTCGGTCATCGCGAAGGCGGACCGGATCCGGGCGTCGAGGAGGGGTTCGAGCCACTGTTCGCGCTGCGCGGCGGAGCCGAACTGGGCGAGCAGCTCCATGTTGCCGGTGTCGGGGGCGGCGCAGTTGAGGGCGGGCGGCGCGAGCTGCGGGCTGCGGCCGGTGATCTCGGCGAGCGGCGCGTACTGGAGGTTGGTGAGGCCGGCGCCGTGCTCTCCCGGCAGGAAGAGGTTCCAGAGCCCCTGCTTGCGCGCCTCGGCCTGGAGCTCTCCGACCACGGGCGGGATGTCCCAGTGCGGACGGTCCGGGTCGGCGAGCTGCTCCTCCAGGACGGGCTCGGCGGGGTGGACGTGTTCGTCCATGAAGGCGAGCATCTGCTCGCGGAGTTCGTCGGTCCGGGCGTCGTGGGCGAAGTCCATCAGCTCTCCTTGAGGGTGCTCAGGCCGTGCCGGGCGAGGACGGGCACCATCTCGCCGGCGCGCTCGAAGCCGGTACCGAGGGTGCGGCCCTGCTGGTAGCGGTAGAAGATGCCCTCGGCGACGGCGGCGAGCTTGAACGAGGCGAAGGCGACGTACCAGTCCAGGTCGGCGGCCTGACGTCCAGTCAGTTCGGCGTAGTACGAGACGATTTCGTCCGGCTTCGGGAAGCCTTGCGCGGCCATGGCAGAGGGGATGATGCCGCCGCCGACACCCGCGAGTTCGGTGTACATCACCAGCAGGCCGACGTCGGTGAGCGGGTCGCCGAGCGTGGACATCTCCCAGTCGAGCACGGCGGTGATCGCGTCGGCGTCGTCGACGAGCACGTTGTCCAGGCGGTAGTCACCGTGGACGAGGGCGGGCGCCGGGGAGACGGGCAGCCGTTCGGCGAGCAGGGCGTGCAGCCGGTCGAGCTCGGGCAGGTCCCGGCTGCGGGAGGCGGCGAGTTGCTTGGACCACCGGCGCAGCTGGCGCTCCAGGTAGCCGTCCGGGTGGCCGAAGTCGGCCAGGCCCACGTCGGCCGGGTCGATCCGGTGCAGGGCGGCGAGGGTCTCCACCAGCCGCCGGCCGAGGGCGCGCACCCGCTGCTCGCCGAGGGCGGCGAGGGTCGCGGCATCGCGGTGGGCGGTTCCGGACACGTACTCCATGAGGTACCAGGGCGCGCCGAGCACGTCGGTCCCGGGGTCGATCAGCAGGGTGCGCGGGACGGGCACGCCGGAGTCGCGCAGGGCGGTCATCACCCGGTACTCGCGGCCCATGTCGTGGGCGGTGGCCAGGACGTGCCCGAGCGGAGGCCGGCGCAGCACGCGGCAGGCCGTGCCGTCGGTGAGCAGGTAGGTGAGGTTGGAGCGGCCGCCCTCGACGAGCTCGGCCCGAAGCTGCCCCTGGACGGCACCGGGCAGCTCGCGGTCCAGGTGGGCCCGGAGCCGGGCCAGGTCCAGGCCGGGCGGGTCGGCAGGGGTCTCGGGCATCGGGCGGCTCCTCGGGGGTCGATTCCGTCGCATTGACTAAGCGCTTGCTTAGCATCCAGCCGAGCGATCCCCCTGTCAATGCGACGAACCCCCGGCCACATGGTCCGGGGGTTCGTCGGGGGCGGGTCGTACGTCAGACGTCGCCGAACTCGCCGGCGACGGTCGCGGCGACGAAGGAGCGCCACGCTTCGACGGGAAAGAGGAGCGCCGGCCCCTCGGGGTCCTTCGAGTCACGGACGGGCACGACGCTGGGGAAGTCGGGCGAGACCTCGACGCAGTTCCCGCCGTTCTGGCTGTAGCTGGACTTGACCCAGGCTGCGCCGGTCAGAGCCACGTGGTCGGTGCGAGTCATGATCGGAGGTCCTTCCGAGCTGCGCGAATCATATCGACGGACGCCACATCCGAACTGGCGCCCACCTGAAGCCGATCGTAGTCCCTGGCCCACGCCGTGACCGTCTCAGATTCTCTGGTCAGAAAGCCGCGCTCCTGCGACTCCGTGTATCCCAGCATGCCGCGGTCAGGCATGGTCAGCAGCACCACCGGCAGGGCGAGAGACCTGCGCTCACCCAGAGAGAAGGGCGCCACCTGGATGATGGTCCGCGGGCGCTCGGACAGCTCCACCAAACGGTCAAGCTGTTCTCTCATGACAGCCGCGCCGCCAACAAGCCTTCGAATGCAGCTCTCGTCCAGCACTGCATGGACGAACGGCACATTCTTGCCCTCAAGCCGTTGTTGACGAGTCAGCAAGTACGAGACCCGCGCCTCGGCATCATCCGTCGTGATGGCCCCTCTTCGCACATCAGCGGCCGCCAACGTCTCTGCGTAGGCCCTGGTCTGGAACAGACCGGGGACAACGCCAAGCTCGAACTGCCGCAGCTCAACGGCCTTTGCCTCCTGCGCCACGTACTCCGGAAAGCCCTCCAGGAGAGACCCCCCACCACTGAGGCTCCAGTAGGTCAACTCCAGAGTCCCATCGGTCCCCAGTGCCCGGTCCGCGGCAACAACCCAGTCGAGCGTGGGACTGCGCGTACCTCTTTCGAGGTTGGAGACCTGACTGTCGCTCAATGCCGTCCTGGCGCCGAGCTCGGCCTGGGTCAACCCAGCAGCCTTGCGTGACCTGCGAAGTTGGGCCCCAAAGGCCGCAAGAGGAGACACCGACGGATCGAGTTGCGCCTCACGCATAATCAGACCTCCACTGCCGCCCGAGTCCCACGGCGCAGACTGTCAAGTGGGAAAGCCTTCCGATCGTAAGCGCCAACACGCCACCATGGCTACGCCCGGTGAGAAACCGGATGCAATGCGCTACCACGGAGACACCCATGCCCCTCAGCAGTCGAAGCAGCAAGCCGGAGTTGAGCAGCTCCGCGCAGAGCTTCCAGGTCGTGATCTACCTGTCCAAGAACAGCCCCGCCTTCCCCGAACTGGAGATGCGCAGCTGCGAGCAGTACGCGCACGCCTTCAACTGGGACGTCTCCCTCACCGTCCTGGACGACGACACCGAGACGCCCCCGGAGCGGCGGTCCAGCCTCCAGGCCGCCCTTCAGCGCGTCAAGGACCAGCGGGCCGGCGCGATCCTCGTCGCCAGCAAGGCCACCATCTCGCCCATCGACGGCGAGTACGACGAGTTCGCCCGGCAGGTCGAGAAGGCAGGCGGTTTCCTCCAGGTGACCCGTCGGTGACCGACCGGTACGGGATCGTCCCCGCCGGCGCCCCCGACGGCGCCTCGTACCCGGTGTGGGTCGTCCGCGACCGCGCGACCGGCGCACTGGTGAAGGCCCTCCCGACGCACCCCGAGCCCCTGCGCTTCCACTCCTACGACCACGCGCAGGCGTGGGTGCGCGACAACGGAACACCCGCTCCCGAAAGCGGAGTTGAGCGGTGACCAGCGCGACGGGCGATCCGCCCGCCCCGCCCGGCCGGTACGAGATCCGCCTGATCGACTCCCGTAGCCCGCACTTCCTCCTGCTGGAGTGCTGGGGAATCCGGGACCGTTCGCGACACGAGTACCTGCGTGTGCCGGGCTCCTCCCACCGGATCAGGCGCTTCTACTCCCTCGCGTCCGCCCAGACGTACCTGCTCGGACTTCCCATCCGCTCCTGACCTCTCGCCAAGCCGCCGCTCGTCTCCGACACAAGGCGACGAGCGGCTGTCACACCATCACCGACACCAACGAGATCGCCCCGGCGGAGGACGGTCAGGACAGCTGCCACGGCTGGAGCTTGTCCGGGTTGCGCACCGCCCAGATGCGCGTGATCCGGTCGTCCTCGGCGACCTCGAACGAGAACACCGTCTCGATCCGGCCCTGCGACTCGATCACCAGGCCCGGCAGCCCGTTGACGGTGCGCTCCAGGATCGTTCGGGGCGGCGCGAGCCGGGCGATCGTGAGATAGAGGCGGGCGATCTGCTCCGCGCCCTCGACCGGCAGCAGGTGGGCGACGACGCGGCCGCCACCGTCGGAGACCGCGGTGGCGCCCGGGTCGAGCAGGCCGAGCAGGGCCTCGATGTCCTGCGCCTCCCAGGCCGCCCTGAACCGCCGGACGACGCTCGCCTGCCGTGCCGTGTCCGGGCTCGCCTCGGTCCGCGCGGCGATGCGACGGCGGGCCGAGGACGCCAGTTGACGGCACGCCGCCGGGCTGCGGCCGACGATCTCCGCCACCTCGGCGAACGGGTAGCGGAAGACGTCGTGCAGCACGAACGCGACGCGCTCGGCCGGGGTCAACGACTCGAACACCACCAGGAAGGCCATGGTCACCGACTCGTCCAGGGTGATCCTGTCGGCCGGGTCCCCGCCGACGCCACCCCCCGCCCCGGCGATCCACTCGGCCGGGTCGGGCAGCGGCTCCGGAATCCACTCCCCGACGTAGGTCTCCCGCCGGCTGCGCGCCGAGCCGAGCAGGTTCAGACAGACCCGGCTGGCCACCGTCGTCAGCCAGGCGCCCGGTGACTCGACGGCCTCCCGCTGCTCCGGGGACATCGCGTACCAACGGGTGTAGGTCTCCTGGACGACGTCCTCCGCGTCGGCCAGGGAGCCGAGCATCCGGTAGCCGAGATTGAGCAGCTGCCGCCGCTCGCTCATGATCGTCTCCAGGCCCGGGTCGTGCTGCTCCTCGGCCTGCCGCTGTGACTGTTCCCGCGGGGTGGTCATGTGTTCTCCGGCTCCTCGTTCTCGGTCCCTCTCCACTACGACGAAGCAGAGCGGCGGAATGTGAGGTCGGCGGCCCGCCTCACATTTCGCGGGGCTGCGTTGTCGGACCGGATGAAGGGGAACACACCGGCCACAGGACAGGACGCCGAACATGAACGACTTCCAGGAGATCGCCGACCGCGTCGAGATCGAGGCGCTGCGCGGCGAGTTCTCCGACGCGGCAATGATGCGCGACCGCGCCCGCCTCTCCGCGCTGTTCACCCCCGACGGCGTGCTGCGCATGCCCAACGTCCCGGTGGAGTTCGTCGGCCGGGAGGCGATCCTGGCCGGGGGCGAACGCCTCCAGGCCCAGTGGGACTTCTTCGTGCAGAACAGCCACCCGGGCGTGATCCGTCTCGACGGCGACACGGCCACGGGCCGCACCTACATGCAGGAGGTCGCGCGGATGCTCGACGGCCGCTCGGGCCTGAACTTCGCCGTCTACCACGACAGCTACCGGCGGACGCCGGAGGGCTGGAGGTTCACCGAGCGGGTCTACGAGGTCAAGTACGTCGACACGACCCCGCTGCGGGGTTTCGCGCCGGGCCCGGACGCACAGGCGCACAGCACCGGTGAGACGGGGGACGCCGGCCCGGCCTCGGAGGCCGCCGGGGCGGACGCGCCGGCCACCGGCTCGGCCGACGACTTCGGCGCTCCTGCGTCCGCCGAGCGGCTGGACCGGGCGGTCGCGGCACTGCGGGCGAACGGCTTCGCCGCCGAACTGCTCGACGACGCCGCGGCGGCCCGCGTCCGCGTCAGGGAACTGATACCGGAGGGCGCGAGCGTGTTCACCGGGGCCAGCGAGACGCTCGGGCTCTCCGGCATCGCGCAGGACATCGAGGAGGGCGACCGCTACCGGGCCGTCCGGCCGCTCGTGCTGACGATGGACCGCGCCACCGAGTCCGACCGGATCCGCCGGCTCGTGGCCACCCCGGACGTCTTCGTCGCCAGCGTCGCGGCCGTGACCGAGACCGGCGCCCTCGTCATCGCCTCGGGCAGCGGCAGCCAGCTGCCCGCCTGCGCGGGCGGCGCCGCGAAGGCGATCTGGATCGTCGGGGCGCAGAAGGTGGTGCCCGACCTGAACACCGCACTGCGCCGGGTCGAGGAGCACGCCCTCCCGCTGGAGAACGTGCGCGCCCAGGCGGCCTACGGGCAGCCGAGCGCGGTCAACCGTCTGCTCGTCCTCAACGCCGAGCCGCAGCCCGGGCGCGGCACCGTCCTGCTGCTGCGCGAGGCCGTCGGCTTCTGACATCCGGCGCCGCGGTGGGACGCCGTGGACCGGACGGCGCCCCGCACTGGGACGGGGCGGGGCGCCGTCCTTCTGCGTCGACACCTCGATCACCACGCGACCGTCCCGGCCGGTTCCCCGGCGACCGGCGGCGCACCCTGTGACCCCGGCCGCCTCACCCGACCGTCAGAATGGCGGCATGAGGTTGATCCACACCCTGGCCGGCGTACTTCTCCTGCTGCTGACCATCGGCAGCATCCTGCGCACGCTCGTCGTCCCGCGCGGCCTGTACTCCGCCCTGGTGCACCGGCTCTGGCGAATGCTGCGGACGCTGCTGCGGCTCTCCGCCACGCCGTTCGGCACCTACCGCGCGCAGGACCGGGCGCAGACCTGGCTCGCGCCGCTCATCCTGGTCGGCATGCTCGGGGTCTGGCTGGGCGCCATGCTGGTCGCCTACACACTGCTGCTGCACGGCACCTCGGAGCTGAACTGGGCGGTCGCCTTCCGGGAGGCCGGCTCCAGCCTCTTCACCCTCGGCTTCGCCAGCGGGGAGCGGCTCCACCTCTCCGCGATCGACTTCATGGCCGCCGCCAGCGGCCCCCTGGTGATCGCCCTTCAGATCGCCTACCTGCCCACCCTGTACGGCGCCTACAACCGCCGCGAGGTGGAGGTGACGCTCCTCCAGTCCCGGGCCGGCGAGCCCGCCTGGGGGCCCGAGCTGCTGGCCCGCCAGTCCCTGGTGGACACCGAGAACGCGCTCCCCCAGCTCTACCGCGACTGGGAGCGGCTCGCCGCCGACATCGGCGAGAGCCACTCCAACTACCCCGTGCTGCTCTCCTTCCGCTCCCCGCAGCCGAACCGCAGCTGGGTGGTCGGCCTGGTCGCCGTGATGGACGCGGCCGCCATCCACCTCGCCATCAATCCGCGCTCGGCCCCGCCGGAGGCCCGACTCGTCCTGCGCGCCGGGTTCACCGCGCTGCGCGACATCGCCCGCTCGCTGCGCGTCGACTTCGACCCGGACCCGTCCCCCGAGACCCCGATCCGCCTCACCTACACCGAGTTCGACGCCGCCGTCGCCATGATCACCGCGGCCGGCTTCCCCCGCGAACGCGCCACCGCCGACGCCTGGCCGCACTTCCACGGCTGGCGCGTCAACTACGAGGCGCTCGCCTACGAGCTCGCCCGCCGCAGCGACGCCGTCCCGACGCTGTGGACCGGCCCGCGCGACTTCCACGCCCCCGCCATCCCCCCGGCCCGCCCGGCCGACCGCCGCCCGGGAGTCATCGGCAAGGGGTGAGCGTCGGCGACGCCGCGCGCTGAGCGGCGGCGCCGGGGCGGGCCAGGGCGGGGGCAGCGCCGGGCCGGGGCCGGGCCGAGAACGGCGCGGACCAGGGGCCCAGGTGGACCAGGGGCTCGGGTGGACCGGGGAGTCACCCGCTTCCGGGGCTCAGACCTCCACCGGGCCGCCGGCGGCGAGGGAGCGTTCGGCGGCGGCGAGGATCTCCACGGTGCGCAGGCCGAAGGCGGCGTCGCAGGGGTGGGGCTCGCCGGTGCGGGCGGACTCGGCCAGGGCGTCCAGGGCGCGGTGGAGCGCCGCGACCGGGCCCTCGCCGCGCTCGGGGAGGTGGACGACGCCGGACTCGCCGCGCAGCTCCATGCCCGTGCCGCCGGCCGCGACCGGCGCGGTCAGGCTCAGCGCGAGCGTGCTCGACGCGCCGCCGGCGTGCCGCAGCACCAGGTGGACGGTGTCCAGCGGGCCGGCCACGGCGGTCACCAGGGTGACGTCCCCGAGGACCGGGAGCAGCACGGAGAGGGCGTGCGGGCCGACGTCCCAGAGCGCGCCCTTCTCCCGGCGCCACGGCGAGGCCGCGTACGGGCTGGTGCTGTCGGGGGCGAACACCGAGCCGAGCCAGTCGGAGCGCCCGGTGAACCAGCCCCCGGTCGCGGCCTGCTTCTCGATCCACGGGATCTGCTCGCCGCCGAAGCGGACGGTGAAGAAGACCACGGAGGCGACGCCGTGCGCCCCGGTGGCCCGCACGACGCGCCGGGCGTCCGGGACGGTCAGCGCGACCGGCTTGTCCAGCAGCAGGTGGCAGCCGGCCTCGGCGGCGCGCACCGCCAGGTCGGCCTGGACGGTCGGCGGCAGGGCGATGGAGACGGCGTCCACCTCGGAGAGCAGCCGGTCGAGGTCCGCGTACCCGGGGACGCCGTGCGCCTCGCCGAGGGCGTCGGCCGCCTCGGGGCGGCGGGCCCAGACACCCGCGAACTCGTAGGAGGGGTGCGCCGCCAGGACGGGCGCGTGCACCCGCGCCGCCCAGGGGCCGGTGCCCAGCAGTCCGATCCGCATACAGTCCCTCTTCTTCCTTGCCTTGCGTACGCTGCCGTCAGCCCTGGACGCGGGCCAGCATGAAGCCGTCGTAGCCCTTGCTGCCGACGGTCTGCACCGAGGTCGCGCTGACTCCCGGCTCGGCGGCGACGAGCTCGTGCAGCGCGCGCGTCCCGATCACGCCCGGGTCGGTACTGTCGGCCTCGGCGACGGCGCCGCCGCGCACCACGTTGTCCACGATGATCAGTGAGCCCGGCCTGGTCAGCTGCAGCGCCCGGCGGAAGTATTCGGGGTTGCTCGGCTTGTCCGCGTCGATGAAGACCAGGTCGAAGGGCTCCACACGCTCCTCGACCATGGCGGCCAGCGTGTCGGCGGCCCGGCCCAGCCGGACCTCGGCGAGCCTCTCCAGTCCGGCGCGCGCGAGGTTCCCCCGAGCGACCTCCGCGTGCTTCGGATCGATCTCCAGGGTGATCAGGATGCCGTCGGCAGGCAGCGCCCGGGCCAGCCAGATCGCGCTGTAGCCGCCGAGCGTTCCGACCTCCAGGATCCGCCGGGCACCGGACGTGAGCGCCAGCAGGTGCAGCAGCTTGCCCTGGTTCGGGGCGACGGCGATGCGCGGCAGCCCGGCGGCGTCGGCTGCGGCGGACGCGGCCTCCAGCGCCGGATCGTGCCCGACCAGCTGCTCGGAGAAGTACGCGTCCACGGCGTCCCACGTCGGCTGCTGTGCCATCGGGCCCTCCAGAGTGCAAGATCGGCAGGTACCTGCTGATGCTACTCCGGGGCCCGACAACACCGGGACTGCCGCTGGGAGCGCTCCGTCACTCCGCGACGGTGGCGTTGACGGACGAGGCCGCCGCAGCCGCCTCCTCCGCCTCGATCCGGGCGTGGGTCTTGGCGGCCCGCCGCTTCATCACCCAGGCCGAGATCAGGCCGATGGCCAGCGCCGCGCCCAGGCCCGCCCAGGAGAACCGGGCCAGCCAGGGCTCGATGCTCTTGCCGACCTTGTAGACCAGCAGCGCCGTTCCGCCGGCCCAGACGATGCCGCCCAGCACGTTGGCGATCAGGAACTTCCAGTACGGCATCTTCAGCGCGCCCGCCAGCGGACCGGCGAAGATGCGCAGCAGGGCGATGAAGCGGCCGAAGAAGACCGCCCACATGCCCCACTTCTGGAACGACCGCTCGGCGGTGGCCAGGTGCGCGGGCCCGAAGTGCTTGGGGAACCTCCGTCCCAGCTTCTCGAAGAGCGGCTTGCCTCCCTTGCGCCCGATCGAGTAACCGATCGAGTCGCCGATGATCGCGCCCGCGATCGCGCAGGCCGCGACGCCCCACGGGCTCACCACACCCTTGACCGACATCAGGGACGCTGTGACCAGGGCGATCTCACCGGGTAGCGGGATGCCCAGCGATTCCAGCCCGATGATCAGGGCGACCAAGGCGTACACCGCGGTCGGCGGGACGCTCTCGATCCAGGCGTCGATGTGCAAGGCCGGTTACCTCCGTGGCAGGACGAGCCGCGGTGGCGGCGGCACACGGCGGTGCCTGGCCGGCGGACTCGGCGTCGATCCGATGGCGGCACCCAGGCCGCACCCCGAAAGTGAAGCCTAACGTGCCGAGGCGGCCTGTCCCCCTGGCCGATCACCCCCCACTACGACGTACGACGCATCGCGGTGGTTCCTGCATCCGCCCAGGCCGCCGTACGTCGTGCGCGCCGGGCGGGCCGGACAGGCGCCACCGCCTGCCGGTGACGTCCGGACCGGCGGTCCGGAGCCGGTCCCGCCCTCCGCGTCCACGGCCCGCGGCATCGCGGGCGGCTGCGCGAGGTGGTCCGGACCTCGTTCGCCGACGGCCGGGCCCGGCACGGTGGTGCAC